>JALWOO010000472.1 GCA_027083485.1 Amylibacter sp.
CAATCGCAGCTCTGAAACCTGCGCCGATCTGGCGGCCAATGGAACCGATTGCAAATTCATCATTGGCGGGTTGGAAAAATGGATCATCGAAGGGCGCGACTTCACCGACAAGAAGGTGCGCGGCCTGTCCGATCTGCGTGCCATGCCAAGCTATAAAAACGACCGCACCCTTTTGGACACCCGACAGATCAAGGATCTGATCAATCAGGAAGACGTGCAATTTGTCGATCTGCGCTATCCCGGCGATTTTGCCACGGGGCATCTGCCAAAGGCCATCAACATTCCCTTGCGCGCCCTGCCCACAGCAGAGCTGAATGCCGACATTGCCAGCCTGCCGGACAAACCGATTGTGGCCGCCTGTTATGACCGGCGGAGCTGCTTTATGTCTCAGGTGCTGGGGCTGGAGTTGACCAAAGCCGGCAAAGATTTCCGCGGGCGCTACACGGTGCCGTGGGAGTATTTCATCCCCAAGAAACCCAAACCCCATGTGGCTGCCTGGCTCGCGCAACACAACATGACCTATTGGCAGAAAACCCTTAACCTGCTGGCGGTTGGCCTGCTGTGGATTGGCGCACGTAGCCATATTTTACTTGCGGTATTTTTGCTGGCACTGGCATCCCGCATTCTGATTTTGCCTATCGCCATTAAAGCCGAGAAAGACCAGTTGATCACCGCCCGCACCAAGCCGGAGCTTGCCGCGCTGAAGGAAAAGCTCGTGCATGATCCCCAGCGCATGAGCCGGGCAATGCGGGCCTTTTATGCGCGCCATGGCCTGACACCCATGCGCAACATGCTGGCGCTCGCATTTTTGCCGCTGATGATGCTGGGCCTCGGGGCGGTTGAAGAGGCCGCCGACAGCGTTGGGCCGGTATTGTGGTTTGCAGATGCCGGCGCACCGGATCCGACCTATATTCTGCCCATCCTGTTTACCCTGCTTGGCGGAGCCTATCTGCAAATGGCGCTGACGTCTTCCCGACGCGGGCGGATTTTGTCCTGGTCATTGGGCGCACCTTTGCTGTTTTTGCTGGTGTTTCGTTTGTCCGCATTGGGAAATTTTTATCTATGCTGCGCGCTGGTTCTGCTTTTGTTGCAGCGCGCTTTTGTGACCGGCAAGGGAACCCGTCTTTTGACCACCCTGCGCAAGCGCCGCATGGCCTATCAGATCAATCGCGATCACGGTATTATTCCGCTTGCAGCCACGGAATTCCTGCAAGGCTGCGGCAACAAGGCCTTGCGCCTGTCGCAAATGGCCTGGGCGGGAATTTCGGTGCCCAATGGCGTTGTCCTGAACCACCGGTTTTTGCAATATTTCGACACGGCAAATGCCCGCGAGCGCCAAAAAATGCTGGACCGGATTTGGCAAATGGCCGGTCGTAAGCCCTTGGCAGTGCGCAGTTCCGCCGCCGCCGAGGATGGCGACAACCAAAGCTTTGCCGGTGTGTTTGAAAGCGAACTGGACGTAGACCGGGATGGATTGGAAGGCGCGATCGAGCGGGTCTATGCCTCTTTCAGCGCGGCCCATGTGGACAGTTATGCCCGTGAAGGGGGCGATACGGATGTGAATATTCTGGTACAGCAAATGGTGCGCGCGGAATATTCCGGCGTCTTGTTTTCACGCGACCCGCAGGCGGCCGGAATGATGGTTCTGGAGTATGTAAAGGGTACCGCTGACGATCTTGTTTCCGGCCGTGTAACACCGGAAACCCTACGCATTTCCCGCCTGACAGGACAGGTGGAAAACGATGCGGAATGCCCTGTGGATTTACAAGAATTACGAAAAATCGGCCTCAAGGCCGAGGCGCTGTTCGGGCATCCGCAAGATATCGAATGGACATGGCAAGGCGGCGTTGTGCGTCTGGTGCAGAGCCGCGACATTACCACGCTCGGGGCCGGCACCCCTGCCGACAGCGCCCGCTTCCATGAATGGGCACGGGTGATTGACCGCGTTGCCGATCCGGACCCGGAAAAGATCGTGCTGGAACTGGATGAAATGTCCGAAGTCCTTCCCCGCCCGACGCCGCTGTCCCTGTCGTATATGCAGGAAATCTGGGCACCTGGGGGCAGTGTGGATCTTGCTTGTCGCCGTCTGGGTTTGGGCTATGACCCCGATGAAACCGCGCCATCGCATTTGTTGACTGTGTTTGGCCGGCTGTATTCCGACGTTGCCCGCAAAGACGCCAACAAGGTCGAACTGAACGCAACCGCCATGCGCCGTTTGCGCAAGGCCGATACGGAAATTGAATCCGGTTACCACAACCAGTTCATGCCCGATTACAACGCAGCTGTGAACCTGTGGAACGCCGTCGATTTCAGCAAACTGACCGACACGGCGCTGCGCGATCAACTGGCTACGATCTATGATGATTTCGTGCATTGGACCCATACGGAAATCGAAACCATCAACATTGCTGCGGCCTATTATTGCTCTCAGGCCAAGACCGCCTGCGAAGCTGCCGGCCTGTCTGCTCAGGATTTGCTTGCAGGGGATGTTTCCTTTAGCCCGGCCGGCCTGATCCAGCAGGCCACCACCAAACCGGAAGATCAGCGCCGTGACTGGTTGCAACAACAAATGGGGCATCGCTCGGTATTTGACTATGAACTTAGCGAACCACGATACAGCGAAATTCCCGAAACGCTGGAAATGCTGCTGCGTCCGGCGCTTGCAACAACGGCCCCCCCTGCTCCTGCCCGCCCGCCAGAGCTCAAGGATCCGGAACTGGCACGCCTTGTTGATCGGGCACGCCGGTATCAGGCGCTCAAGGAAGAGGCCAAGCACAACGCTTTGCAGCATTTATCGGTGATCCGTCGCGTTGTACTGGCGATGGACCGCATCTTTGGCAATGACGGTCTGGTGTTTTACATGCACTTTGCGGACCTTCTGGATGCTGAGGCCGATATTGACGCCCTTGTCATTCAGGCCCGCCAAACCCGCGAGGACATGCGCCTGTTTAACAAGACCCCTTCCCTTCCTGCGCGGATCAACACCGCCACACTGGAACTGGCCTCCAGCCCCTTTGGCAAGGCCGGTGCCGGTGCTGGTGCAGACAAATTGGGCAGCTGGGTATCCGGCACGGGACCAATCACCGGTCGTGCCTATGTGGTGGATTATGAAACCTCTGCCAATGGCAGCCCTCTGGACGGGTTTCAGGAAGGCGATATTCTGCTGTGCTCCATGGTGCATCCGATGTGGCTGCCCTATGTGCTGAAATCCGCCGGTGTGGTTTCAGAGGTCGGCGGCTGGCTCAGCCACATGTCGATCGTGGCCCGCGAACACGGGGTGCCGATGCTGGTCGGGGCGGACGGGTTGTCCCGCTTTGAGACGGGACAGCTCCTGAGCATCACAGAAACCGGCGAGATCATCGAACAGGAGGAAAACCACGCTGTGCAGATCGCGGAATAACCGTCAGGTGCTTGCGACGGCCTTCATGAAACGGTCCCGGATCACAACCGGATCCATGGTAATCACCGGGGCCGTTGCATTGCCGCTGGCGCATTTGCAGATAATCACCGTCATCTTGCCACTGCCCAGCGCCGTTTGCAGCACATCGGTAATTTCCTCTGCCGGACATTCAACCACAGTTTCGCACCCGCTGGCCTGCGCCAGTGCCGCAAGCGAGGTTTTCTGCCCTGCATAGGTCGGCTGATCGCCAGTCGATCCATAGCTGCCATTATCGATCACCAGCAGCACAAAATTATCAGCCACGTTATTCGCAATTGTCGGCAAGGTGCCCAGATTGGTCAGCACAGACCCGTCGCCATCAATCGACACCACGGTTTTATCCTGTGCAAGCGCCAGCCCAAGCCCGATACTGGACGATAACCCCATGGTGCCAAGCATGTAAAAATTGCTGTCCTGATCGTCCAGCAAATGCAGTTCCTGACTGGGAGACCCAATGTTACAGATCACCAGATGGTCGCGGATCAATGGCGCTATCGCCTTGAGAACATCAAAACGGGTCATGCGGTCACCCCTTTCCAGAAGCTGGCGTCGGTCAGAATGGCCACCGGCTTGTTGCACATAAAGGTATGTTTTAGAATGCCGTTCAGTTCGGCCAGATCATCCGGTTTGTGAAAATGATAGGTCGGAATATGCAACTGCGCCAACAGCGCCTTGGTGTGCAGCGCCATTTCCACCTGACAGGCAACAGGCTCACCCACCTCGCCCCGATAGGAAATCAGCATCGGCAAAGGCAACCGGTAAAACTGTGTCAGGGTGGCCAGCGAATTCAGCGTCACCCCCAGCGCCGTATTCTGCATCAGGATCGCCGCGCGTTTGCCGCCCATGAAGGCACCGGCACACAGGCCGATACCTTCGTCCTCTTTGTTGCAGGGGACATGATGGATTTCAGGGGTTTCCCCCAGCTGTTCAATCACACCGGCAAGCTGTTTGCAGGGAACCGATGTCACAAATTCAATCCGGTTAGAGACAAAATCCGCGATGATTTTCTGATGAGCTGACACAATGCTATCCTTTTGGCCATTTCCCGAACCATGGGTGATATTTCCCTCTGTTTCAATTGCTTTTAACAGGTTAACCTGTATGCAACTGCATTCTTTTCAATGGACCTGAAATAATGACCACCAAACAGCCTGTAAATGATACCATTTCAACCGAAATCCGGAACGGGGTTGGCCTGATCTGTATCGACAATCCGCCCGTGAATGCCTGCGGGCAAGCGGTGCGGGCCGGGTTGCTGGATGCACTGGACCAACTGAACAGCGATGACACCGTAAAGGTGATTGCGATTTACGCTGCCGGGCGGACCTTTGTTGCCGGTGCCGATATTCGCGAGTTCGGCAAACCGCCAATGGAACCGGGCCTGCCCGATGTCTGCGACAGGCTGGAAGCCAGCCCCAAGCCGCTGATTTCGGTGCTGCATGGCACCACCCTTGGCGGCGGGCTGGAAATCGCGCTGGCCACCCATGCCCGCGTGGGGATCAAGGGCTTGCGTGTGGGCCTGCCGGAAGTCTTGCTGGGTATCCTACCCGGGGCCGGCGGCACCCAACGCACCCCGCGCCTGATCGGCATAGCCCCCGCGCTGGACATGATCCTTTCCGGCCGTCAGGTGCCGGTGGAAGAGGTGCTGAAACTGGGTCTGGTGGATGCCCTGTCCGAAGCCTCCCCCCGCGACGCTGCCGACGATACTCCTT
>JALWOO010000473.1 GCA_027083485.1 Amylibacter sp.
GATGAATTTATGAAATATTCCGCCGCCGAGGCCATGTCTGTTTCGGCAGCCAACCCGAACGGGGGCAATATGGGTGCCGGACTTGGTATGGGAATGGGCATGGCCATGGCCCAACAGATGGCACAGGCTGGCCCATGGGGCACTCGCCCGACTCAGACCGCCACCTCAGCACCTGCCCCGCAAGCCCCCCCGCCGCCACCGGTGGAAAAAGTCTGGCATGTGGCTGAAAACGGTACCACCAAAGGCCCGTTTTCCCGTGCAGCATTGGGCCGTATGGCAACTGACGGCCAATTGGGCCGCGACAGTTTTGTTTGGACCGCCGGACAGGATGGCTGGAAAAAGGCCAATGACGTTGCAGAGTTGGCACAATTATTCAGCATCGCCCCGCCACCTCCACCGCCAGGAGTATAACCACGATGGAGAGCAGCACCCCCCATCGGTTCCCTTGTACGTCTTGTGGCTCGGACATGCGGTTTTCCCCTGCCAACGGGGTTTTGAAATGCGATCATTGTGGCAATGAGCAACCCTTTGCTGGCGGGGCGCAGACTGCGGTTCCGATTGGAGAGCGTGATTATCTGAGCGCGCTCCACCAGGAAAGTGACGTGGCCACAACCGCCGACATCCGCACAGTTACCTGTGAAAACTGTGGCGCGCATGTGGAATTTGACCCCGACAATCACGCCGCAGAATGCCCGTTTTGTGCCTCGCCTGTGGTGATTGGTACCGGCAAGGAACGCCAGATCAAACCGGCGGCGGTCTTGCCTTTTCAACTCGAGGAAACACAGGCGCACAACCGGATGGCTGAATGGCTGGGTGGATTGTGGTTTGCCCCCAACGGGTTGCAGGAATATGCGCGCAAGGGGCGAAAGATGCAGGGTATTTATGTGCCCTACTGGACCTATGACGCCCAGACACAGACAGATTATACCGGCCAGCGAGGCACGATTTATTATGTGACCAAACAGGTTCAGGTAATGGTCGATGGCAAAATGCAAACCCAAACGCAGCAGGTCCAGAAAATTCGCTGGCGCGGTGTGCGCGGGCGTGTTGCGCGCTTTTTTGACGATATTCTGGTGCTGGGATCCACCAGCTTGCCCAAGAAATACACCGATGCGCTGGCCCCTTGGGATTTATCCGCATTGGAGCCTTATCAAACCGAATATCTGGCCGGTTTTCTGGCCGAAGGCTATACGGTTTCTCTCGAAGACGGGTTTGAGCAGGCCCGCAATATTATGAACAGCATGATCCTGCGCGATATCCGGTTCGATATTGGCGGTGACCGCCAACAAGTGGACAGCGTGCGCACAGACATCAGCGAACAAACTTTTAAACATATCCTGCTGCCGGTATGGCTGGCCGCCTATAAATATCGCGGCAAAACCTATCGTTTTGTGGTGAATGGCCAAAGCGGTACCGTGCAGGGGGAACGCCCCTATTCCACGATCAAAATTACATTGGCAGTGCTCGCCGGACTCTGTGTTGCGGCGGCAGTTGGATATTTTATTGCAATAAACAGGTAGATCATGTTCCCCATCAGAGACCACAATCCATCGCGCCGGACACCTTACGTGACCCGGACCCTGATCGGGCTGAATGTGCTGGTTTTCCTGCTCTATTATCCCGGCATGGAGAATGATTATCAGCTGGCGGTGTTCTGGCAACAATGGGCATTGATACCGGAAAATGTGGCCAATGGCGCGCACACTTATACGGTGCTGACCTCGATGTTTTTACATGGCGGGTGGATGCACCTTGCGGGGAATATGCTGTTCTTGTGGATATTTGGCGATAACATGGAGGATTCCTTTGGTCACCTGCCGTTTTTGGGGTTCTATCTGGCCTGCGGTATTGCGGCGGATGTGATTCAGGTGGCGTCAAATCCGCATTCGATGGTGCCGGTTGTCGGGGCCTCGGGGGCGATTGCCGGGGTGCTGGGGGGGTATGTACTGCTGTTTCCCAAGGCACGGGTGGATGTCATTTTCATCTTTATTATCTTTTTCAAGATTTTCACCCTGAGGGCATGGATCGTATTGGGCGTGTGGTTCGCCATGCAGTTTTATAGTGGCCTCGGGGCCAGCGCCACGGAAGGCGGCGTTGCCTATTGGGCGCATACGGGCGGGTTTATTGCCGGCGTGCTGCTGACCTTTCCCTATTGGCAAAAACAGGGCGGAGCGGCGTTCTGGCGCAAAACCCATGGCCACCCGCCCCATGAACCCACGCCGGTACCGACCCGGATAACCCCGATTCCCGTGGTGCGCAGGCGTCGACGCCGGCGTTAGGGTAAGGACCCCAAGTCACGATTTCGAGACGATATATTTGACCCATTGCAATTATCGCAAAAACATTCCATTTCTGGAACAACTTGTTCTCACAGCCCCGGAGGCCCAAATGTCCTATACAATTGACCGTATCATCACCGACGCCGATTTTGAAACCGTTGACGCACGTACCCGCAAAGCGCTGATGGATGCCGGTTTTGGCGTGCTGACCGAAATCGACGTCAAGGCCACCATGAAAAAGAAAATCGACCATGATATGGATGATTACCGTATTCTGGGGGCCTGTAATCCCAAGCTGGCACTTGGCGCAATTCAGGCGGAACCCCGCGTGGGGAGCATGCTGCCCTGTAACGTGATTTTGCGCAGTGTAAAAGGCGGCGTCGAGGTTTCCGCGATTGACCCCGAGGCCTCTATGCAGGCAATCGACAATGCGGAACTGAGCGAAGTTGCTGCCAAGGTGCGCGGTATGCTGGCCGATGTTGTGGCCGCGATTTAGGGGGGGTTAGGGGGCGCTGCCCCCAAACCCTGCGGGTTTTCCCCCGGGATACTTTGTGAAAATGGAATTACAGGGGGCGCGGGTTCCCTATAAGGCTTGATAGACGGCTGTCTGGAAGTCTTCGCCAATCGGGATTTTTGATCCCAGATACTGGGTCATCACCACTCCGATCAGATCGTTTTTCGGATCAATCCAGAAAAAGGTGCTGGCGGCACCGGCCCAGCCACATTCGCCGGTTTCGGTCAGGAATTGCGCTTGCCCCAAATCGGTCATCACCCGTCCGGCCAGCCCCCAGCCATAGCCGCCAAAGGTAAACGCGTCTATTTTGAGCGGTTTTTGATGGGCCGGAATGCGGTCGGTCCACATCATCTGAACTGATTTTTCAGACAACAGCCGGCTGCCATCCGGTGCTTTGCCGGTTTGCAGAAAACGGGCGATCAGCAGGTAATCCGCCAGCGTGGAAAACAGCCCCGTACCCCCGCGATAGAAATCCGGATTGTCATGCGGTTGGTCCTTGCTCATATCCGCCGGAATCAGCGCTTGTGGTGCGCTGTCAAAATCCATGATGTCATCCAGATTGGAGCGGCCAAACATCGGCATGATCCGATCTGTACGCGCCGGTTCCACCCAGAACCCCGTGTCCTTCGTTCCAATCGGTCCCAGAATATATTCCTGCAACAGATCCGGCAGGCGCTGGCCGGTGACCACCTCCAGCACCCGCGCCAGCACATCGGTGGCCACGCTATAGCGCCATTGGGTTCCCGGCTCATAGGCCAGCGGTTGTTCGGCCACGCGGGCCACAAATGCCGCCAGAGACAGAGTGGTATCGCGCAGATCAGCGGCGCGGTAAAGCGGGGCTACGGGGCAATTGGCCAGAAAGCCATAGGACAGCCCCGCCCGGTGGGTCAGAAGATGTTCAATGGTGATCAGCCCCGCCGGTGCATGGCTCCCGTCCGCCTGCAACACCTGCATCTCGGCAAATTCCGGCAGATAGGCCGCCAGCGGATCAAACAGGCGCAAACGTCCCTGCTCCACCAGCATCATCGCCATGGCCGACACCACCGGTTTGGTCATGGAAAAAATCCGGTAGATCGGGCGTTCCGGCATCGGTATATTGTTGATCCCGTCCGCCAGCCCATAGCGGCCACGGGTCCAGACATCGCCGGCGCGCAGGATGCTCCATTCAATGCCGCTGAGCGCGCCAGAGTCCACATGGCGCTTGGCCACCTCTGCAATTCGATCGATCCGGTTCATTCTTTTTCTCCCGCTTGTTGCATGCCATAGTCGGTATGAAATGCAGTCACGTCTAGGGGGCAAAGATGAAAAATCATAAACTCACCTGCCATTGCGGCGCAGTGGAATTACGGGTTGATCTGCTGGATGGGCTCAAGACCGCCACGCGCTGCAACTGTTCTTATTGTTCGCGGCGGGGCAATGTGTCGGCTACGGTGCCGCTGGACGGGCTGCGCATTGTCAAAGGCGCGGATTCCCTGACCCTCTATCAATGGAATACCAACACCGCCGAGCATTATTTCTGCAAGGTTTGCGGCATTTACACCCACCATAGGCGGCGGTCCAACCCGAATGAATACGGGGTGAATGTGGCCGGGCTTGAGGGCATCAATCCGGCTGATTTGGGGGATATCCCCTGGAGCGATGGTATTAATCATTCGAAAGACATATAACCCTGCGATTGACAGCGTTTTGTCATGTTCAGTATCTTACTTTTCAACCATATCGAATTGGGGGTTGGCAATATCTGCCAGCACAAAGGGGAATACCATGACATTACTTAAAACGACACTGCGTGCCGGCGCTTTTGGTTTGGCATTTTGCGCTGCCACCGCCAGCAATGCCCAAAGCAAAGTTGAACAGGCAGGTGATGTTTTACAGGTCGCCCTGCCCTTGGCCGCCGCCGTTTGTGCCTATCGCAAACAGGATTTCAAACGCTATGCTGTCCGGTTTGTAGGGCAAGGCCTGTTTGTCGAAGGGTCCAAAGCGGCATTGGGACATGCGAAAATCAACAAACGTCCGGACGGGGCCTATGGCAGGACCACCCCGACCTATAAAGGGTTTCCTTCCGGCCACACAGCAGCGGCATTTTACGGGGCCAGTTACCTGTCCCACAACTGCCTGCAAACCAAAGGGCAAAAAGCACTGGCCTACGGGTTGGCGGCTTTTGTTGGCGGATCGCGCATACAGGCCAATAAACACACTGCCGCACAGGTCGTTGCCGGGGCGCTGGTTGGCTATTATTTTGACAATTTGACCGTGCAGTTTGATCGGGGTACCGTGAATTTCGGGCTTCGATATAAATTCTAACCCAAAAAATCGCGGTCGTGTTGCAGGCTGGGAATACAGGCGCG
>JALWOO010000474.1 GCA_027083485.1 Amylibacter sp.
CGAAAAACTGGGCGAGCATGGCTTCCCTGTGGGCGGCACCGGCGCATCTGTGTCGATGATTTCCCACACGCAGGGCTGGTTGCACTGCGACATTCCCGGCACCGACGCTTCCGGCGTGGTCAAGGGTCTGATGGACATGCTGCACAGCGAATTCATCGACGAAAAGATGCCGAACCGCGTGCGGATCACCACATCCTGCTGTCAGATCAACTGTGGCGGTCAGGGCGATATTGCGGTGAACGTGCAATATACCAAACCACCGAAAATCAACCACGATCTGGTTGCCAATGTTTGTGAACGTCCGGCTGTTGTGGCCCGTTGTCCGGTTGCGGCTATTCGCCCTGCCATGGTTGACGGCAAGCCGACACTGGAAGTTGACGAAAAGAAATGCGTTTGCTGTGGTGCCTGTTACCCACCATGCCCACCGATGCAGATCAATGGCGACGACTCCACCAAGATCGCGATCTGGGTTGGCGGCAAGCACTCCAATGCGCGCTCCAAACCGACATTCCACAAGCTGGCCGTGGCCAACTTGCCCAACAACGCGCCGCATTGGCCAGAGGTTAACGCCGTGGTCAAGAAGATCGTGCAAGCGTACAAAAAAGACGCCAAGCACTGGGAGCGCATGGGGGAATGGATCGACCGTATCGGTTGGAACCGTTTCTTTGAATTGACTGATCTGGCCTTTACAAAACACCATCTGGATACCTGGACCGGTGCGCGTAAGACCATGAACATGTCTGCTCATATCCACTTCTAAGGGGCGAAAAAGTGAAATTCGGAATCCTAGTAAGCGAAGGCCCGTATACGCATCAGGCGTCGGACACGGCATATCATTTTGTCAAATCCGCGCTTGAAGCCGGCCATGAAGTACCGCGTGTTTTCTTTTACCACGATGGTGTGAATGTTGGAACGCGCCTGTCTGTGCCACCGCAAGACGAGCGTAATATTCAGCAACAATGGAGTGCATTGGCCAAGGATCACGGTGTTGATCTGGTGATCTGCATCGCCGCCGCGCAGCGCCGCGGTATGCTGGACGCAAACGAGGCGGAACGCCAGGGCAAGGACGCGGACAACATCGCAGAGGGTTTCCGGATTTCCGGCCTCGGACAATTGATTGAAATGGGCATCGAGACAGACCGTCTGATGACCTTCGGGGACTAAGGGGCAGAGCATGGAAGATGATGTAAAAAAATTCCT
>JALWOO010000475.1 GCA_027083485.1 Amylibacter sp.
GAGGTGCCAAAGGCGGATAACCTGACCTATATTCCGAATGACAACCTTGGCGGGGCCGGCGGATTTGCCCGCGGTTTGCAAGAGGCCGAAAAGGCCGGTTACAGCCATGTGCTCTTCACCGATGACGACGCCTCTTTCCCGATGGAAAGCCTGTATCGCACCTATGTCTTTCTGGCCCTGGCCAAAGACAGCCACGTTACAATCGCCGGGGCAATGGTCAACAACACCACAAAATGGGCCATGTGGGAAAACGGGGCGATTTTTGATCGCAAATGTATGCCGCTTTCCTGTGGAACCGACCTGCGTGACCGAAACGCCTTTTTTGAAATGGAGGCGAAATCAAGCACGCTTGAGCACCCCAAGCTCTATGGCGGCTGGTGGTATTTCGCCTTTCCGGTTCAGCATGCAAAATACCACCCCTACCCGTTTTTTGTGCGCGGCGATGACGTCAGTTTTTCCATTGCCAATGATTTCAAAATTGTGCTGTTGAACGGGATTTTGTCCTTTCAGGATGATTTCACCGAAAAAGAATCCCCAATGACCTGGTATCTGGATTTGCGCAGCCACATGGCACACCATCTGTCTCTGGAGAGCATGGAGGTCGGTGCCCATCAAGTGTCTAAAATCGCGATCTGGTTCCTGTTGCGAAACTTTGTGCGCTTTCAATACGAAACCATGGACACAATTTTGCTCGGCTGGGAAGACGTGATGCGCGGGCCGCAGTTTTTTCTGGATAACAAAGACATGGCAGAGCGGCGTGCCACCATCAAGAGCATGGTCAAAAACGAGGTATTTCAACCAATCGATGCCAGCCAGCTACCGCCGGAAAACACTGCTGGCAGCATCCGGCTCAAGCTGCGCCGCCTGATCGGGGCATTCGGGCTGAATGGACATATTCTGCCGTTTTACAAAATCTGGGCCAAACATTTCACCGTGCCCGCCAAGGAACGCGGCAACCTGTATCTGGCGTGGGGGGCAAAGCGGCTCACCTATCTAACCGGTGATCGCAGCAAAGGCTATACAACGGAACTTGACCGAATGCGTGGCTTGAAACTGATGGGGCGTGCGGTGCGGTATTACTTCAAGTTCCGCAAAGCCTATCCGGAGCTGCGCAAACAGTATCGGGACAGCTATCCGGAAATTGCCTCCAAGGCCTACTGGCAGGACGTATACAAGGACAGTTAGGGTCAGGACCTATTAATCCTGCATCGCTGGCGTAATAGGTCCTGACCCTAGGGGCGCTTTTCCAGCGCCTCGACCAGGGCCAGCAAATCGGCATGTTCCAGATCGCGCCGGTTTGCGAAGCCGTCTTTGATTGCCCGCCACAACAGGCGATAGAAAATACCTTTGTCCGCGCCATAATGGCGCCCATTCAGCACCCATTTGAGCAAAAACACCGGAACCACCACCGGAAACAGCCAGCCGGCTGCTTCACGATAGGTAATCAAGCCATTGCGATAGTTATAATAAATCTTCCAGTAAGGCGTGTAGGTTTTCTTTTGGGCAAAGGTCGAACAGGCATGTTCAAAACGGATTTTCGGGGCAAAGCCGATACGAAACCCCGCCTTGCGCGCCCGCAAGGAATAAGAAACATCATCGCCATAAATAAACAGTTTCCCGTCCGGCTTGCCGATACGTTCCATCACCCGGCGCGAAATGAACATACCGACAAAAGATGCCGCATCCACCGGCAGGGTCATTTGCACACCATACGCCTGATCCGGCACATGAAACCCCTTGCGCCCCTGCCCCAGACAAACCCCCAAACAGGTTTTGGCAAATTCGGCCCCATGCCAGAACGGATTGCGGGACGGGCGGTTCATTTCACAGATATGGCCATCCGGATAATACACGGCTGCCGCCAACACATCCCATTGTTCCTGCGTTACGTCGGAAAAATCACCAAAAGCCCCTGGGTACGGGCGGGCGTCATCATCCATCACCACGACCCAATCCGGATCAAACGTGTCCTGCGCCACCTGCATGCCCAACTCGAACCCGCCGGCCCCGCCCAGATTGGTTTGCGAAAAAACCGGCACCACCCGTGCCGATGTCTGGGCTTTGAGCCACTCACGCGTACCATCCGTTGACCCGTTATCCACCACCACGATGCCAACGCAGGGTTCATCCAGCAAGCGGGCCACTGTTTCCTGAACCTCTGCACGCCGGTTATAGGTGGCCACAACGGCCACCAGACGCTGGTCAATCAACAAATGTGCCCCATCCGCCCCCATTACCTAAACAGGGGCCTTCATAAAGGCGGGCATGGGGGTGTCTTTGGAGCGGTTAAGGAAGGCCTCGGCCGTGTCCAGAGCCTCGCGGATGGTGACATCCATATCAAGATAACGATAAGTCCCCAGACGCCCGACAAAGGTCACCTTGGTTTCCTTTTTGCCACGCTCGACATAGGTCTTCAGCATCGCGTTGGCATCCATCAGATGCACCGGATAATAGGGGATATCCTGCGGCCCGCATTCCCGGCTGAATTCCGTGTAACAAACAGATCCGCTATGTTCCTCCCAAGGAGAAAAATGCTTGTGCTCGGTGATACGGGTATGGGGCACGGAGACTTCGCCATAATTCATCACCGCACAGCCCTGATAGTCGCCCTCGTAATTAAAGCGGTCAAAATCGAGAGTCCGATAGGGTAAACGCCCCTGATCAAAATCGTAATAACCATCCAGCGGCCCCGCATAGAATACGTGGTCATAGTCATCCGCCTGAGCCCGCTCGAACCGGGTATTCAGATGCACCGTGATATTTTCATGGTCCAGAATGGACTCGACCATCGCCGTATAGCCATGTTCCGGCATGCCCTGAAACTTATGGAAAAAATAGTTGTCGTCATAATTGAACCGCACCGGCAGGCGTTTCAGGATACTGGCCGGCAACTCACGGGGATGACAACCCCATTGCTTCATGGTGTAGCCCTTGAAAAAGGCCTCGTATAAATCCCGTCCGACAAACCGCAGGGCCTGTTCCTCAAAGGTTTGCGGATCCGTGATTGTTGTGTCGGCTTGTTCTTCGCGAATGAATTTTTCAGCCTCGGCCGGTCTCATTGTGCGGTTGAAATACTGGTTGATCGTATGCAGGTTCACCGGCAGGGAAAACACCTGCCCTTGCGAGGTGGTTTTGACCCGGTTTTTATAGGGCATGAAATTCATAAATGAATTCACATACTCCCAGACCTCAGCATCATTTGTATGAAAAATATGCGGTCCATAGACGTGCACCATCACATCCGTATCGCTGTCGCGTTCTGTATGACAATTCCCCGCCACATGATCACGCGCTTCAAGAATTGTAACCCGATGCCCTGCCTCGGCCAGCTTGCGCCCGATCACCGCTCCGGAAATCCCGGCCCCAACCATCAACACATTAAATTCGGTCATAAAATGTCCTGCCCTATCTTTTGCTGCCCCCCAACGGACAAAAGCACTGGCAGACCCGTTTCATATTGCCTGCTTAAGGTCAACCCGCCTGACCAGAATACGCGGCAAGTTTGCGCTGTAAAGCCACCAAGCGATCAGATCCTAAAAAAGATTAAATCCCGCGCACGTATGATTCAGAAACCCTTGATCTGCAAGGACTAGGGTCTGCACCGAATCCACAACCCCATGAGGAGCACCCCATGCCCGATCAGTCACCGGTTCTCGGACTGCCCTATATCCTGCCGGCTCAGGCTCAAAAGCACATCACACACAACACGGCGATCACACAGTTGGATTTGCTGGTTCAGCTTGCCGTCCAAAGCCGGAGTTCCGGCACGCCCCCCGCCAGCCCGAGCACCGGCGAGCGCCATATCATTGGTGCGGCAGCCACCGGCGATTGGGCAGGACAGGAAAACAGCCTCGCGCTCTGGTCCGGCAGTGGCTGGATATTTCAGGCTCCGCTCACCGGTTGGCAAGCCTATGTTCAGGACGAAAACACCACACTGGTCTTTGACGGGGCAACATGGGGCGGGGAAACGCTCGATTTGCAAAATCTGGCGGGCATCGGAATCAATACGATATCGGACCCCAGCAACAAACTGGCTCTCTCTGCCGATGCCACCCTGATGACCCACGCCGGCAGCGGCCATCAGCTCAAGATCAATAAGGCAACCAGTGGCGATACAGCCGCCCTGCTGTTTCAGGACAACTGGTCAGGGCGCGCCGAAATCGGCCTGAGCGGGGACGATGACCTGCATGTCAAAGTCAGCCCGGATGGCAGCAGCTGGCATGAAGCTATCAGCCTTGATCGGACAACAGGGACCGCCTGCTTCCCCAAGACCCCCCATCTTTCGGCACCGAACCTGATCCGTAACCCGTCTTTTTATTGCGCCCAGCGTGGGGATGGCCCGTTTTCAACCAACGGCTATACCGTTGATGGGTTTAAAATTGTTACAGGGGGGAAAAGCCCCGCGATTACGCGTGAAACACTTCCCTCGGCCGAAGCAGAAACCGCGCAAGGGGAATATTACATGCGGTATGACAACACGGGGCAAACCGGACTATACCAAAACATAAAACTCCCCATAGAAGACGTGTCCACAACAGCCGGAAGTAATCTGGTTTTATCTTTTGATGCGCGCTGCGATAGCGTCCAGTCCCTTGCAAGGGTTTATTCCTACCAAGAATTCGGTTCTGGTGGATCACCGCATGTCTACACACCCTTTGTCGGTAGTTTGGTGATTTCCACCGGTTGGACCCGCATTTCCGCAACCGCCTATATTCCTTCTATTGCGGGAAAAACCCTCGGGATCGGTCATTATTTAAATATCATTATTGGCCTCTCGATGAGTACTCCAGGCCTAGAAGGGCTATTCGATATTCGCCGGATCAAGCTGGAAAAAGGCACCAAGGCAACCCCGTTCCAACCATCATCCCCGGCACAAGACATGGCACAGAGCCGCTACTATTTCCAACGGTGGCAAACAGCACAAAACCTTAATGATCTGGCTTATGGCATGCGCGTCACCCCCACGAGCAGCGGTACCGGACCTTATGATTACAGCGCGGAATTTTAGGAGATCCCTATGGCAAAACCCGATGAACCAGCAGAATCCGCCCCGATCGTCAGCGACATCACCGATATAGGCGGCGGGTTTTATACGGCGGTAATTGACGGCATTACCCTGACCATTCCCGCGGTTATCGGAAACCGTGAATGGGAATTGATCCGCCAGCAACTCCCGCCAAAACCCAAACCCTAAAACGTTTCTTCAAGCAGCTGTTTAAGCCGCGTCAGCAATTCCGGGGATACCTGTTCACCGGTGATTTCGATCCGGTTTCCGCGAAGCACCAGCTTCAGACCATTGGAGGCACATTTAACGGAATGTTCCGCGCGCGGAACATTCTGCGGTTTTACCGGCTGAATGGCCGCAACAAGTGTCTTGACCTCTCGCGCGGCATCCCGATCAGGGTCTTGCTGTAGCGCCAAGACTATCCGCTCAGCGGTATCAGGGGCTTTTCGCAGAGCTTCCACCAATGACAGCCCCAAACGCTCGGGGATTGCTGCAGGGTATTTCAACACCCCATCAAGCGCGTGATAGAGTGTAATAAAGGACCGGATCCGTGATCTCTTGGCGCGGCTGGCTGTGGCAAACAGGGTCAACAAAGCCTGCTTTTCCGTTTCGAACACCCCGCGTTTGGTAGCTTCTGCCGCAACCCTTGCCCGTTCGTAATAGCTCAGCCCGACCCGGATTTCGTTTTCTTCAACCATCGACACATAGGCCGCTGCCGCATCTGCCGGCGCGCGCTGCAATGCCAGAATGGTCTGGAACGCAGGGTTGCCGGTTTCCCGATAGAGTTGCTCGAGCGCCAACAACCGGCGCCAACCGGAAATCAACCCGTATTTCGGTGCCCCCTTTGGCACATCCGGCAACAGCGTCACCTCGATCGGGGTACGCTGGCCATGCTCGCGCAGGCTCTCGATCAGGGCCTGCATGTCCTGCGTATCCGCATTTACCCGATCGCGGGCGAGGTGATCCTGAACAATATCCGTCAGCGGAATTTTTAAAACAAACCGCCCTTCGGCCCGATGGCGGGCCATGTCTTCGACCAGCTCATTCAGCGCGTTTTGCGCAGCACCATCCGCCACGATCTGTGAAATCGGGGCAGATGAAGGCGAGCCAAACATCGACTTGGACTCTATGCCACCCGCATCTGCCGACCCCGCCGCCCCCAGAAATTCGGGTTTTGGTCCAGATATCCGTTTACGCGCCATCGTTTCTGCTCCCTTTGATCCGGCACCCCGGAATAGAGTATTTGCTTTACCCAAAGACCCTTAAAAGAGTCTTCTTAAAGTCAATCAGCTGTCATTTTCCAAAACATCCCGCCGCCAGCTGCCAATCAGCAAGCGTTTGAACATTGCATAGGTCATATCGAATGTCTCGCGCCCACGGGCATAGGTCTCGCGGTTGAAATCCCGATAATCGGCCTCGTAGATGCCGTTGACCTGCTCACCGGCCTGCCCGATCAATGCGGTGTATTCCTGACGGAAAGGCGACATGAACCGCCCGAGGTAAGCCTGCATCAATCCGGCAAGGTCGCTTTGCTGGACCGTATCAAAACGGGTAATCACCGTGCGCACCGCATCCCACTCGAAATGGATTTCCGGACGCCCCAAGGCGCGGGCGGCCATGTTCTCGCCGTCCTCGATGGATTGGAATGTGGAATGCAACATATCGAAAAACCGCCCCGTGGAATCAAATTCCAGAAAGCTCGCGCCAAGGGGCACCAACAGAATATCCGCCGCACTCAGCCCGTTGATCGTCAGATAGCCAAGGGCAGGAGGGGTATCGAGGAAAATCACGTCATAGGCATCCAGCACCCCGTCCCGTTCAAGCGCATTGGTCAGCGCATCCCAGAGCTTCCAGCCACGCACACCCATGCGCCAAACCGGAATCTGGAACTCCGCCCAATAAAGGTTCAACTGGGCACCGATCAAATCGATGTTGGGCCAATGGGTTTTCTGAATGACATCCTGCGCGGAAATCCCCAAGGCCGCATTCAGGGTTTCATCCAGAGGCTGGGGTGTTTCCCCGCGATCGGCCCGGCGGCGGTTTTCTTCTTGCAGCGCAGCCGCATAATCACGGGCGATCAGCGGAAATACCGTATCCCATTCATCTTCGACGTTGCCTCCGAAAATCGACGTCATGGATCCTTGACTGTCCAGATCAATCACCAGAACCTTATAGCCATCCAGCGCCGCACTCATGGCCAGATGCGCCGCTGTAGAGGTCTTGCCGACGCCGCCCTTGAAATTGGCCACAGCGGTGATTTTCGCCGGCAGGCCTTCGGGGCGGTAGGGAGTGTATTCTTTGGCCTTGGAGCCTTCGCTGGCGAAATGGGCGCGCAGGCGTAAAACCTCGTCAAAGGTAAACCACTTGGCTCCTGCGCCGGTTTCGGAACGGCCCTGGGGCAAATCCGGATTGGCTTTCAGCACCCGACGAAAATGCGGGGTGGCCACAGGAATTAGATATTTGGTAATTTCCCAGGTGGAGAACATACGCAGGGTTTTTTGCCCGTTTTCCAGATGTCCGCGAGAAGCGAGATCTTCACGCCCCCTAGTGCAGACTTCTGCGATTTCGGCGAAATCGGCCGAGGAAACCGGATTGCCCAATTCGGTCAAAGCCGCGTCGGGAGAAATGTTGAAATAGGGTGGAAGGGTGCTCTGCCCCATGATTATGCCTCTATGTGCTGTGTTTTAGGTAACATACCAAAAAACACAGCACATGAAAGGAAAAACATCATAATCGGAGCCTTTTCTAAGCAAATTCAGGGGCTAAAAGAGGAAAAACAAGGGGTTTTCCGGTTTCTCCAGATTTTTTATCTGTTAATTTTCTGTTATTTATATGTTACGCGTTTTTATATTTGCCGTAAAAGCCTGATTTAAAATATAAATATAGGTTCAAGGATGCTACAGGTGACTCTGAACCCACGATAGGGTGACTCTGATCCCACGATAAGGCGATTCCAATCCCACGTTCGCCTGTCTTGACTTATCCACAGGGGCATCTAGCCTAGGCGTCATTAAAACCACGATAAGAATCGCATCCAAGCGAGTGGTGAGCAGCAGCAGACAAACGCCGGAAAACCGGTGTAAGGCAGGCAGTAATGACAACAGCAGGGCTGTTACCCGATCGGTATCCAACTCGGGATTTCTTTGTGTGCGATGTGTTTGACGCATTGCCCAAGGATGATCTGGCCTCTATGGAGCATCCGATTTTCTCCCTTTCCACGCGCCCGGACCGGCGGATTCTGAAATATGAACACGGGGGCACGCAAATTGAAATCACCCCTTCGGTCAAAGGATTGGCGACGCTGCATGACAAAGACATCCTGATCTATTGTATCAGCCAGCTGATGGCGGCGGTGAACCGGGGACGGCCGGTGTCCAAGGTTTTGCACCTGAAGGCCCATGATCTGCTGGTGGCCACCAATCGGGAAACCTCCGGAGATGGCTACAAGCGGTTGCGTGAAGCCTTTGAACGTTTGGCGGGGACGCGGATCACCACCAATATTGTTACCGGCGAGCGGCAAATCACCCGCGGTTTCGGGTTGATCGAAAGCTGGGAAATCGTGCGCAGCACGGGGCGCGGGCGCATGGTGAGCGTGGCGGTGAAATTATCGGAGTGGCTGTTTCAGGCAGTCTTGTCAAAATCTGTTCTGACGCTGAGCCGCGATTATTTCCGCCTGCGCAAACCGCTTGAGCGGCGGATTTATGAAATTGCGCGCAAGCATTGTGGCCGACAGCGCGAATGGCGGATCGGGCTTGAAACCCTTTTGAAAAAATCCGGCTCCGCCAGCCCGCGCCGTGTGTTTCGCAAAATGATCCGCGATATGATTGCAGCGGACCATCTGCCCGATTACCAATTGCACGAAGACCCCGACGACGTCATTCGGGTAACCCCGCGGGCGGTGGTGCTCGAACCCGGCGAGCGGCCGGTGCTGCGCAGTGAAACATTGGAACAGGCACGCGGTCTGGCTCCTGACTTTGATGTATATGCGCTGGAAGCCGAATGGGTGGGCTGGTGGGCCGAAAGCGGCCGGCGGCGTTTGCGGGCACCGGATGCGGCCTTTCTGGGCTGGCTGCGCAAACGGATCAAACGATAAGCTTATTTGTGGTTTGACCGGAAAAGAGTGATATTCGTCACATTTTTTTGCTTGTTTGTTTGATTAAGTGCGAACAGGCGTTAATGCTGTGCAAATTTCCCAAGAAATTTGGGAGATATTGTTTGCGTAAAGGGTGGGGTCATTGAAAACTCAAGTAGTTAAGTTTGTTTTATTTGTGCTTATTGGCCTGTTTAGCGCAATAACGGCTGTGGCCAGCGAACCTGTTGAGCGCACCAATTCTTCGGCTCTCTGGTTTGAGAACTGGGGCGATTTAAGCAACGCTTCTTTGGCGGTGGTTTCCCCTGAAGGGGATCGTGTTGATGTGCAAAACGAAAGAGGCACACCGGTCTTCCGGTTGCGTGATCTGGCCTCTGTGGTGGACGGGGTCTATTCATATGAATTGCGCGCCGCCAGTTCTGAAAAAATAAAGATCAGGAACCCGCTTGATAACGGACGGGGAAAAGCAGCCAAAACCGAAATGGCAAAGCCGTATCAGATGAACGGATTTTTTATCGTTAAACGTGGTGTGATTACCCGCAAGGATAATCAGGTGGAAGAATAAATACTGGCGGCTCAAAATAGATATTGGCGGGTCAGGTTACGAGAGGGAAAAATATGTTGAAACTTATTCAAAAGACCCGTGCGGGCGGCTTGGTGCTCGGGGCTTCGGCCGTTCTGATGGCGACAAGTGCCCTGGCGGATATTGTACATCTGGATGATGTCATTGTGGGCGGAAGCCTGTGTGTTGGCCTGGATTGTGTAAACGGTGAAAATTTCGGCTTTGATGCGTTGCGCCTCAAGGAAAACAATCTACGGGTTCATTTTGATGATACCAGTGCGGGTGCCTTTCCGGCAAATGACTGGCGTCTTGTGATCAATGATTCCGCCAATGGCGGGGCAAGTTATTTCGCTGTTCATGATGCTACTGCGAATACAACCCCCTTTCGGGTCGATGCCGCTGCCCCCACGGATGCGCTTCGTGTAGATGACAATGGCGAAGTGGGTTTGGGAACGGCACTCCCGACTGTGAAGCTGCATATGGTCAAAGGTAACACCCCGACGATACGTCTGGAACAGGACGGATCAGCCGGCTTTACGCTGCAAACCTGGGATATTGCAGGTAATGAAGCCGGTTTTTTTGTGCGGGACGTAACACACGCCAGCAGCCTGCCGTTCCGGATTCTGCCGGGGGCAGCTTCACAGGCACTGGTGGTTGCTGGCGATGGTGATATCGGAATCGGTGCGGGGACAGTCCCGAACGCTTCCTTGCATGTGAAGCGCACGAACGGGACGGCCAAAGTTCTGGTTGAAGAAACCAGCGGGGTCAGATCCGGCCGTCAGATGGTTCGTTTGCTTAACTACGGAAATCCGCAGATTGCATTAGTGAACACCTTTAATAATCAGGAGTGGGAAATTGGTGCCGGGCTAAATCTGGTTATTAAAAACCTGACTGCCGGAACGACACCATTCAAAGTATCTCCGGCGGGGAACCTGACTTTGACTGGAACCTTGACGACAACAGGGTCATGTTCCGTTGGCTGTGACCGGGTTTTTGATGCCGATTACGCACTTCCTTCAATTGAAGATCATGCCGCAGAGATGTTTGCAAAGAGTTATTTGCCAAATGTGGGTCCGACAGCCGAGAATGGCCAGTACGAACTGACAAGTAAAGTGTTGGGCATGTTGAATGAACTGGAACAAGCGCATATCTTTATCAGTCAGTTGAATGACAAGATATCTGCTCTTGAGGCCAAAATCGCAAAGGTAGAGTAACCTTTATCGCTCTATTGGGGATGCCGGATCATGATTGCGGCATCCCTCTTGAGGTGTTTTCCCAGATCGGGGCAAGATCGGGAAGGTCTTTTGTATCAACGCCGAGGGCTTTCACAAAAACAGGTAAAACAGACCCGTAATTTTTTAAGGTCTCTTCATAGCTGTGATAAATGCCTTCAGGGCCAAAAAAATCCTTGATGTCGCTATCTTGTACAAGCCATGTTTCCGGGCTGAAGTCAAAGATGCCCTGATTGTATGAGGGATTGGCGAGTTGCATCTTTTGGAGTTGCTGTTTCCAACTGTTTAGCCAGGATTCCGGTTGCCGGAAAAACCCAATAGGGATCACCTGAAAACCTTGAAATAGGATTTGGTACAACCGGTTCTCTTGAGCCGTCCTCAGAAAACTGAAAGCCTCGGCTGATAAAATAGCATCTGTTTTTATGTTTTGGGTCAGATAGCTATTCACTTGTTTGATGACATTTTGCGGATCTGGGTAACTGGGCGCGCGCCCTTGCAAGCGTACAGGGGTCTGTAGCTCTGGTCGCAAAAGAAGATGCGCGATTTGAAAACAATTATATCTGGATGTTTGCTGCAAATTTCCCATGGGATCAATTTCGATGTCCCGGATAACATGACACTGCTGTCTGGCCAAAAAAGGCTCTGCAAGTTGCAGAAACTTCTGGATGGAACTCGACCCGGTTTTATGTTTGCCGATATGCAAGAAGAGGCGTCGTGGTTGTGCCATCGGGGTCTATTCAAAATCCGGGGCTTGGGGAGCTTTGGTTTTTAAAAGCTCAAAGTCTGTTGCAAAGACATGGGAAATTTGTCGGCGGATTGTGGTGTCATACAGCGCGGCATGAGCCGGCATTATGCCTGCAGATTTCATTTCGCTCAGTTGTTTAAGAGGGGTGTCTGCAAAAGGTTTATCGGTAATCAAAGTGACCTGATCTGTCCCGTGCCGTGATAAATGGCGTGCATCATGCAAAAGTATTCGGGTGCGATGTTCAATTTCGGCTTTAGCGTCGTCAAAGCATTCCAGCCGAAAATAAGAGTCGTAATCCTGATAAACAAGATAATCTATCTGGGGGCGCCAATGGACGTCGGCGGTTAAAACTTCGGCGTTTTCCAAGGCCTGACAAAACTGTCGAAACGTTATTTTTTCAACTTCTGCCATTGGATAACCAGAGGTCCTGATGAAGTTGGACAGGTGTGAACTGACCGGACTCCCTTTTAGGGGAACGAGTTTATCCATAAAGGCACTGGCAAGGCGGGTATAGGGGCTGCGCAGGATAACAAAACTGTAATTTGCACAGACCAAGTCGCGTAAAGAGGCCGAAAATGTACGGTTGTTCAGATGAACCCATTCAAAATCGGCAGGCGTTTGTATGCAGCCATTTGCAAGGGCAAAAGAATAGCGCATGGTGGTGCAGCCGTTCTTGGGAATAAAGGAATAAATAGAATTTGACGAATAATGGTTCAAAGCATAGCGTGCCGCAAAACAATGTTGTTCGTTCTTTTCCAGGGCATCATGTGTTGCACTAGAGTACCTGAGATGTCGTATCATTTCTTTACCTGGAACCGCTATATGATGGTCATACTTATGAGAGCCTATTAGCAAGTATTCTCTACAAATGCCATAAAAGGATTATTGGATGGAGGCTGTTTTTGAGTGCCTTTCAACACGACTTTTCCCTAAAAATCAGGGTGTTGATGCTTATTTGATCACGGGGATAGCTGCGCGCTGTGACTGGGTTGTTTTAACCGATACACAGCCGCCAATGAAGGCGATGCGGCGTAATGTCGATACACGGCACCCACGGCATATCTTTTTGTCGCTACGGGTTCCGGCTCTTGCCATTCGTTATTTTGTCGAGCAGGTTTTGCCAGGGCTTTCAAAGCCGTTTGTGCTGGTAAGTGGATCCGAAGATGCAACAGTCCCTCACCAGATAGACCAGCGCTGGAAGGCATTTGATGAATCTACACAACTCTTGATTAAGACGATATTGGAACACCCGTTACTGTTGCATTGGGTTGCCGAAAATCTGGATGATGCCTCGCACCCTAAAATGTCACCACTGCCTTTGGGAATGGTGTTTCCGAATAATCAGACACATAATGTTCCCATTCCGGCGGTTGTTCCGCTTCAGGAAAGGCCACTGCGGATCCTGTGTGCCCATCGTGTGCGCTCCGGTGCTCAGTGGGAGATTCGGCGCAATGTAACACGACTTGCTAAAACCGTATGGCAGCCATGGTGTACTGTTCCGGAAGATGAGGTGAGTGAAGCCGGGTTTGTTAAACTCATGAACCAGCATGCCTTTGTTTTATGTGTCGAGGGCGGGGGGGTCGATCCGTCCCCCAAAGCATGGCAAGCGATCCTGCATGGTGCTATTCCTATTATTCGGAAAACCGGGGTGGTGGATGCCTATAACCGATTGCCGGTTGTTTCTATACCTGACTGGCAAGCACAGCATATTACCCGGGAGAAGTTATGTCATTGGCTTGAGGAAATGTCTTCAGCACAAGCGATACAGGAAAAACGTGCACAGATTATAGAACGACTTGGTATTGATTACTGGTGGCGTCAAATTGAGGCCCTAACAGACAGGTAGGTATATGCTATTTAGGAATAGAAAAAAGAATGGCCATAAACACCATGCTCAATAGCTTCATCACCCCCACCCATAAAAAACGCGCCCTGTTTTCGCTGTTGTTGATTGCGGTTCTGGCTGTGTTGTTCTGGACCCAGTCACGCTATCCGGCGCTGGATGATAAAATGCTGATGTCCGGTGCGATCCAGCTTGAGGACCCGATCAGTTTCGAGGCTGCCTTTCCAACCACGCCGGATATGCCCTTGTGGCAGCGGGTGGGGTATTCGACCCTGAACTGGCTGGATACCAACAAAAAGGGCATGAGCTTTGGCCTCGCGCTCGGGGCGGCGTTTCTGACGTTTTTTGGCTATCTGCGGCAGCGTGCCTTTCAGGGCGGGTTTGTCAATTCGCTGCTGGGCATGTTTATCGGCGCACCGCTCGGGGTCTGTGTGAATTGCGCCGCCCCGATTGCCAAGGGCATGTACAGCGCGGGCATGCGGGCGGAAACCACGCTGTCGGCGATGATTGCTTCGCCTACGTTGAATGTGGTGGTGCTGACCATGCTGTTCAGCCTGTTGCCGTTTTACATGGTGGCCACCAAAATTGTGCTTAGCCTTGTGGTGATCCTGATTGCGGTGCCTCTGATCTGTCGTTTACTCCCTCAGGAGCAGTTGCAAATCCCGCAGACGGTTGCCAGTGAGGCCTGGGACACGGGCGCAGACACGGACCCCGTGTTCACGGCATTTGCGGCGGTGATTGTGTCCTATGGCAAAAACCTGTGGTTTATCGTTAAAACCACGGTGCCCTTGATGTTGCTGGCCGGTTTTCTGGGGGCAGGGGTGGCAACGGTGATCCCGCCGGAAATGTTGCAAGGGGTGCCTTTTGGCTTGCTCACGGTTTTGCTGGTGGCTTTGATCGGGGTGTTTCTGCCGGTGCCGATTGCCTTTGATGTGGTGGTGGCGGGGGCTTTGCTGAGCGCGGGGCTGGCACCGGGGTTTGTGATGACGCTGGTGTTCACGCTCGGGATATTCAGTGTCTATTCGTTTTTCATCGTGGCGCGGGCCATATCGTTGCGGGCGGCGGTGTTGATGAGCCTGGTTGTGGTTGTGCTTGGGGTGGTCGCGGGCAGCGGGGCCGAGCGCTATCACCAATGGCAAACCGAGCGCGCGCTTAAACTGTTGCTGGGACAAGCAGCTCCCTTTGGTCTGATCCCGATGGCCCATGCGGCCACGCCCGAGGATCTGCGCATTACCAAAATCCCGTTTCAGCCCCGATCCCCTGCTGCTGAAAAACCGTTTAGCCGCCTGGAAGCGGCGGAAATCGGGATTGATAAGCCGATTGAATTTTCCTTTCGGGATATGTGGCCGCCTTTCTGGGAAGGGCGCAGCCTGTCGAGCGGGGATTTTGATCGGGACGGGGATATTGATCTGGTGATCGCCTCCAGCCGTGTCGGCCTGTATTTTTACGAAAACACCGGTGGAGTTTTTCAACGCCGTGAAATTCCGCTGGGGCCTTTGGCGGATGTGCCGGTGTTCAATGCGGTGCTGGTGGATCTGGACAATGATGGCTGGCTGGATCTGTTCATTGCCAGCTACCTGTCGGGGAATTTCCTGTGGCACAGTGATCAGGGAAATTTCGACCTTGCCAATCTGAAGCCGGTGCCCAACCGGCCCAATGCCGTTTTGAGCCTGGCGCTGAGCTTTGCCGATATTGACAGGAACGGCTATCTGGATGTGGCCCTGGGAAACTGGGCGGCGGGGTGGTATCGCCGCATTCCCGGAGAGGAGTCCCGCAACCGGATTTTGCTCAATCAAAACGGGGTGCCGGATGGCAAGGCCTATCTGGATTTACCGGCCCAGCCCGGAGAAACCCTGTCAATTTTATTTTCCGATATCAATCGGGATGGCTGGCCGGATTTGCTGGTGGGCAATGATTTCGAGGTGCCGGACGCCTATTATCTGGGCGGGGAAACCGGCCTGCGCAAAATCCGCCGGCAGGACGGGATTATTCCCCACACCACCACAACCACCATGGCAATCAAAACCGCAGATCTGCAAAATGACGGCCTGCCGGAAATCTATCTGGCACAGATTGCCGGACGGTCTTCCGGCGTGTCCAAGACCCTTAAAATGCAGCCCTTGGCGCGCTATTGTGATGGCATCAAACAGGCTCCGGCCCGTGCCACCTGTCAGCGGAATATGGCGGTAAAGACATGGTATAAATCCGGCAATAATTTCAACCCTGCCTATGCGGGGAAATGCCAAACCCTGACAGAACCGGATCGGAGCGAATGCAAGGCAATGTTGATCAAGGATCTGGCGATCCAGCAAAATGATCCGGATATTTGCGCGTTGATCCCCAAACAGCAACCGCAGGCCGCAGCCTATTGCCGGATCCATTTCTGGCCGGTGTATCAACCGGATGCGACGGAACAGGCAGAGGCTTTGCCACAGGTATTACGCTCGAATGTCCTGTTGCAAACCACGGATAACAAAACATATTCCGATGTCGCGCTGGCGCAGGGGCTGGACGTTGGCGGCTGGAGCTGGGACACCAAGATCGCGGATTTTGACAATGACGGCCTGCTGGATGTGTATATCGTCAACGGCACATGGGTGCCAAACGAGGTCAGCCCGTCAAACCTGTTTTTCCATAATCAGGGGCAGGGCGGGTTTGTGGAAAAATCTGGTCCCTTCGGGCTTGAGGATTATCTGATGACAGCGGCGGCAAGTGTCTTTGATCTGGAAGGGGACGGCGATCTGGATATTGTGACCCATCCGGTGAATGGCCCGATTACGGTGTTTCGCAACAACAGCCAAAGCGGCAACAGCATTGGGTTTTCCTTTGATGACAGAAAGGGCAACCGTTTCGGGATCGGGGCGTGGATCGACATTACCTATGCCGGCGGCAAAACCGCCAGCCGCGAGCTGCAACTGGGCGGCGGGTTTATGTCTTTTGATGCGCCGGTTTTATATTTCGGATTGGGGGAGGCCCGCGAAATCACCGGAGCCACCGTGCATTGGCCGGATGGCAGCCAGAGCCACCTAGGCCCTTTGGCAGCGGGCGCGTTGTACCGTTTGGAGCGTCCTAGATAATCTGCAAATCATTGTGCAGGGCAGCCAGATCCGTCATCCCCTTCAGGGTGAGCCTGTCCTGCCCAAAGTCAAACACGATGTCATGGCCGACCACATCGGCATAGGTATCAATGACCTGCTGTTTGCTCAAAGACCCTTGCCACAGGGCGTGATCCAGCCGGATCGTGTCGATGTCGTCTGTAAAATCGGCAATGGCGTCTTTGCCGCTTTTGGCGTTGAACACAAAAACATCCTGGCCCGGCCCGCCAACCAGTTTGTCATTGCCGCCCCCGCCATTCAGCGTATCCGCCCCCTTGTTGCCAACAAGGATATCCCGCCCCAGATGGCCAAATAGTCTATCATTGCCCTGGCCGCCTCGCAGGAAATTATTCACCGCATTGCCCTGTAGTGTATCGCCAAACCGGCTGCCCCAGGCATTTTCAATCCAGTTGACGATCCGCCCTTCCACCCGAACGGCTGCGGCCATGGCGATATTGTTGTTCAGCCCGCCAATGGTGGAATAATGCGCGGGGCGCAAGTCGATTTTCACCGCCATGCTCAGGTCGGATCCATCAACCAGATCGCGCCCGCCCCCGTCCCAGATGGTCAGGATCACATGGCGCCCCAGCAGGGTCATATCATCGGCCCCATACTGCCAGACCTGTTCGCGCTGACCGGTGCCGTCGCCAAAATAGACAGTGTTTTGGGCGCGGGTATCGGTGTTGGCCCCGTAAAGCTTCTGAAGCGCCTGAATGTCATAGAGCATCGGTGTCAGCGGCCAGGCCTGATCTTCGGATGCGACCCCGCGTTCACCGGGGTGCGGATTATAGGACATCACCGTATACCGGTTGTTGTTATGGGCAAGGCCGTCATAATTTTCCGGATCCTCATTGGGATGATGCAGGCCGAGTGTATGGCCCATCTCGTGCAAATAGGTATTCCAGCTGGTGTGGCCGATCTCATTAACGGCCTGATCCGGATTGTTGGAATTGATCCATAAATCGCCGCGATTATCCGCCTGTCCCAAGGATACGGGGCGGGGAAACCGGGTGATAAAGCCAAAGGTATCCTGATCGGAAAAGGCGGCACTGCCAAAGGTGATATCGCCAAAACCGCCCTGAACCGTGCCTTCGACCAGATTGATATGGGCCACATCATTCCAGGCAGCGACGGCCTGCCGTGTCAGATCACGTTCCGTGTCTGTCATGGAAAAACCCGCCCCGACCCTGATCCGGTCCGTTGACAGGGGCAGATAGAAATCGGTCTTTCCGTCGTGGTCTGTATCCCGGGTTTTGACGTAATCCGGCATGACATTTTCCAAAAAGGAATAGGTCAGGGTTTTACTGCCGTCATGCCATGCCTTCGGGTTACGCCCCAGCAGGGCATTCGCGGTAATATGGTTGCGGCTTGGCATAGATAAGGCCCTGTCTGGAATTTAAACAGGGCCTGTTTTAGAAGCGTTTTTATACGAAGTCAAAATCTGCCGCTGTAATATCGGTTGCTTGGGTATTGTTCAGAATGATTTCTGTGCCCGCGCCATTCAGAATAATCTTGGTATGGTTTGGATTCGGAGCCGTGCGGATATCCAGATCATCAAACTGCATGCCTTTGATGCGGATCAGATCCAGCCCATCCTGAAAATCGGTGATCCGGTTGCGCCCCTGGGCCTGATTGCTATCAAAGAAAAACACATCGGCCTGCCCGCCTCCGGTGAGCAAATCGCGCCCCTTGCCGGCCACAAGGAAGTCTTTGCCCAGCCCGCCGTCCAGATTGTCATTGCCGTTGCCGCCAAACAACCGGTCGCGCCCCTGGTTGCCGGTCAGAACATCATTCCCCAAACCGCCAAACAACCGGTCATTGCCTTTGTTGCCGGTCAGCTCATCGGCCCCAAGCCCGCCAAAGCCTTTGTCATTGCCGCCTTTGCCGTGGAATGTGTCATTTCCCTTGAAGCCCTTGAAACTGTCCTGATTGCTGCCACCGGTGAAATCATCCTGAAAACGGGATCCCAGAACCGTAAATTTATGGGTAAAGCCGGGCAAAGCCCCCCCCGGATTGGGTGGGCCAAGGGCCGCACGTGCATCAAACAGGATGTCTTGCTGGTTTAACAGGCCGTGATAAATAGCTGCGCCGGTAAAGGATGCAATTTGTTGCAACCCGTCATAAAATGTTGCCCCGTCCCAGCTGATGCCCTCGTAATTGGCCAACAAGGTTGTGTTGTCATAATAATCAATCCGGGTAATGGTGCCGCCGGTGATTTCGCCGCTGGCACT
>JALWOO010000476.1 GCA_027083485.1 Amylibacter sp.
GGTGCCGTAAACGCCGGACCAGAAAAACAGGTTCTCGGCCACGCTGAGCTGTGCTTTGACCGCGTCCAGATGGCCCGCATAGGCGATCTGGTCGGGGTCTGCGGTGAGCGTTCCACCGGCAGCAGGGGCCAGTCCGGCAAGCACGCGCAGCAAGGTGGATTTGCCTACACCGTTCGGGCCGCGCAGGATCAGGCAATCGCCCTTGGCCAGCGCGAAATCTACCGCCGAAAGGATCAGGCGATCCCCCCGCCGGCAGTCAATATTCTTTGCAATCAGACTCATGCCATGAGCCATACCCGAAACCTTGGGCAGGGGGAAGCGGATAGAACAGAGGGGCTGCCTATTCGTTTGTCAGGAATTCGCGCCGCAAATCGCGGTCGGTTTTGAATTCTCCGGCATAAAATTCGGTGGTGAGCCAGCCATCGGCCTTGATGCCGCGTTTGGACATGCAGGAATGCTGGGCGGTAATCCGCACAGCCACGCCGCGCGGTTGCAGGCTGGTTTCCAGCGCTTTGCCGATTTGTGCGGTCAGGCGTTCCTGAATTTGCAGCCGTTTGGAATAGCCCGCCACCAGACGCGCCAGTTTGCTTAACCCGACCACATGGTCGTTGGGCAAATAGGCCACGGAAACAAACCCTTCAAACGGGGCCATGTGGTGTTCGCAATGGCTCCTGAAGGGGATTTTCTTCAGGGCAATCATGCCGTCATAGGCTTCGATTTCGGAAAAAACCGTTTGCAAATGGGTTTCCGGCACCTCGTCGTAACCTTGATAGTATTCGGCCAATGCCTTGATAACGCGCGCGGGGGTTTTTTGCAGGCCTTCACGGTCCGGATCGTCGCCAATCCATTCGATCAGGGTTTTAACTGCGCCAAGCGCTTCTTTTTCTGAAACCGGCATTGATGGCTCCTGTTTGGTTCATTTGATCTGCATGTAGGATATTTTTTCGGCAAACCCCATGGTTTTTTGCCAGAATTACCGCTTTGTCACATGCGACAGTGTGATGCCTTAAGGCGCAAATGCATGGCTGGACGGGGCGCTGGGCGTCAATTTAGCGTCGAAAATCGACAAATCCACATTTGAGCGCCGGTTTTTGATTTTGAAACAGCAGTGCACGGTATACCGTTGCATACAAAACCTCTTGCGAGACTCGGCAAAATATGTAAAAGCAGCTCCAACAGATGACCCCGAGCCTAGGAG
>JALWOO010000477.1 GCA_027083485.1 Amylibacter sp.
GGGCAGAACCCGCGCCAAAATCCCCGCCTGCGCCATGGCTGCGGTGGCAGGGGCGGGGTTTTCAGCCGCAAGCAGCTTGCGCATTTCGGCCCCGATGCGTTCTTTGGACAGGCGTTCGATCCCGTCAGCACCGGCTGCGCAGGCGGCAAGCCCTTCGGCATCCAGCCCGTTTTCCGGATCGCCATACCACGCAAAAAAGCGGAAAAAACGCAGGATCCGCAGGTGGTCTTCGGCGATGCGCTGCGCCGCGTCATCAATAAACCGCAGGCGGCGCGCCAGCAAATCCGGCTGGCCACCGAGCGGATCAAAAACCTGCCCCTGCGAGTCCGCATACAGGGCGTTCATGGTGAAATCCCGCCGGCGCGCATCGTCGGTAATGTTGTCGGCAAAGGCCACAACCGCCCGGCGGCCATCGGTTTGAACGTCGCGGCGAAAGGTGGTGACCTCAAAGGCGGTATCGCCATGGATGACGGTAATGGTGCCGTGTTCAATGCCTGTGGGGATGGCTTTGAAACCGGCATTCCGGGCGAGTTTCAGGACCAGTTCGGGGGGGGCATTGGTGGCGATATCAAGGTCGCTCGCCGGCAGATCAAGCAAGGCATTGCGCACGCAGCCCCCGACAAAATAGGCCTGCTTGCCGGCCTGTGAAAACAGGGACATTACGGCACTGCTAGCCTCGGAATTCAACCAGTCAGCCGTTATTTTCATCTCTGTTTTCCATGAGTTGGGCAAACATGCGCAACATACGCGCGGTTGCGCCCCAAATATAATAGGGGCCGTAGGGGACGGTAAAATAGTACCGCATTTGCCCCTGCCAAACCCGCCCTTCTACCCTGAAATTATCGGGCTGCAGCACATGCGAGAGCGGCACTTCAAAAACTTCGGCGACCTCGTTGGGATCCGGTTCCGGATGAAACTGCGGATTGATTTCGGCAACAAAAGGATGAACCAGAAAGCCGGTGCCCGTCGCATGGCGGGGCAGCCCCCCGATGGGGGTGGCCATTTCCGGCGGCAGGCCGATTTCTTCCTGTGCTTCGCGCAGGGCTGCGGTCTGGGGGGTGGTGTCTTCGGGTTCGATTTTCCCGCCGGGAAATGCGACCTGCCCGGGGTGATGTTTCAGGGCGGCGGCGCGTTTGGTTAATACGAGGTTGAGGCCGGAGGCTCGCGGGATCAGGGGCACCAAAACGGCTGCGCTGCG
>JALWOO010000478.1 GCA_027083485.1 Amylibacter sp.
AAAATACAGAAAATCCAGCTTCAACGCCTTGCGCCGATCCGCCAGAAACGCCTGTAGCGCCGCCGGATCCTGCAAATCCACCTTGGCAAAGGCGGCCGATTCCCCCAGCGCCTGCACCTGTTCGCCGCTGCGTTCCAGCAGACCGGTCATATACTGGTGGGCAATGGTCAATTCGCCGTTCACCTTGGCAATCAGCAGCCGGTCGAAACGCTCCGACCAATTCGCCATCACCAGCCCCAGAAACACCGGCATCACCACCAGCATCGGCAGCAAAGCGATCATCAGCAGGCGGGCGCGAACCGACCTGAAACGGGATTTTCTGCCGGAGTCAGCCATCCCACATGGCACATTTGCGATCAATGGTTTTGCGCGACACCCCCAACCGGCGCGCGGCCTCGGCGCGGTTGCCATCACAGGCGTCCAGCACCGTCAGGATATGGCGTTTTTCCACCAGATGCAGGGAATCTACCGCCTCGGATGAAATCGCATCGCCGGTGCCGGCAAATTCGGGCGGGAATTCCCCAAGGATCAGCGAGCGTTCAATCAGATTGCGTAATTCGCGCACATTGCCGGGCCAGTCGTAACAGGACATGTTCAGCAACACCTGTTCATCCAGCACCAAAGGCGGCATTCCCAGTTGATTGGAAATCTTCTGCATGAACATGGCGGACAATTCGCCAATGTCCTGAATCCGCTCGCGCAGGGTGGGCATGCGGATGTTCAACACATTGATCCGGTGGTACAAATCGGCCCGAAACCGCCCCTCCTCCACCGCTTTGGGCAAATCGGCATTGGTGGCAAAAACAAACCGCAGGTTCAGCGGGATTTCGCGGGTCGAGCCAAAAGGCCGGATGCGCATTTCCTCGATCACCCGCAACAGCGTAGCCTGCACCGACAAGGGCAATTCGGCTATTTCATCCAGAAACAGCGTCCCGCCCGACGCATAGAGCAACAAGCCGTCACGCCGCCCCTGCCCGCTGGTCGTCACATCGCCAAACAATTCACGTTCGATCACTTCCGGGCTGATGGTGGCGCAATTCACCGGCACAAAGGGCTTGGCCGCGCGATCCGACATGGCATGCAGCGCGCGCGCCGCGATTTCCTTGCCGGTGCCGCTGTCGCCGGTAAACAGCACACAGGTCGGCATCGGTGCGGCCCGTTCCAACATGCCCCGCACCTCGGCAATCGCCTTGGACGGTCCCAGCAACCGCCCGCGTCCGGCGCTGACATCGGCGGATAATTCGTATTTCAGCAAGAAGTTTTCCCGCTGCAAATGCAGACGGTCAATGCTGCGCGCCACCGCGTTCAAGATTTGGTTCGAACGGAACGGTTTCAGCACAAAATCCACCGCCCCCGCCCGCAAGGCCGCAATCGCGGTTTCCAGATCGGCAAAGGCGGTAATCAGGATGGCATCGGCAAAAAAGCCCAGCTTGCGCTGTTCGCGCAGCCAGTCCAGCCCGCTTTTGCCGGGCATCACATTATCCAGAATCACAATGTCGAAATGGCTGGCATCCAGCAGTTTGCTGGCTTCCTCCGCATTCGCCGCCTGTTCTACCCGTTTGCAGCGCGGGCGCAGGATTTTCACCAGAAAATTGCGCATCCCCGGTTCGTCATCCACCACAAGAATCGAGGCCAGCGACAGGCCGGCCCCGAATTCCCCGTCTTTGCTGACTGGCTGTTGGGCTTTGTTCATGGACACCTGCTCCGCACATTATTGCTGCGGTATCGTGCACTTTTGTACACCAAAACTCAAGCTTGGGTTTCGTCCATATCTGCCAGCGTTTCCGCTACCAGCTCTCCCAACCCTACAACTTCATAGTCCAGATCATAAGCGTCCAGCCCGTCCTCGAATACAGTGCGGCAATTGGCGCAAGGCACAACCACCACTTCCAGATCCTTAACCCCGTTCAGCTGTTCCACCTTGCGCGAAAACGCTTCTGTGCGGATTTCCTCGGCACGCGGGTTGGCCGAAACACCGCCGCCACCGCCACAACAGAAATTGGTGATACCGGCCCCTTTCATCTCGGTAAAATTGGAACATGAATCGTTCAACAGGCTGCGCGGCTCCTTGAGCAACCCGCCCCTGCGAATGATCTGGCAAGGGTCATGCAATGTCATGCGCCGATCATCCTTGGCCCCGGCAGGGATTTTGCCTTCACGGCGCAATTTGTCCAGCAATTCAATGATATGCACCACCTCAAATTTGAACTGGCGCCCGATCATGTTTGGTCCGGCAAAACGGATCGCCCCGTAGGCATGGCCACATTCCGGGCTGATGACGTGTTTGACCTCCAGCGCTTCGGCCGCATCAACCACACGCTGCACGATTTCCTTGGCCAGCGGGCCGGAACCGATCTGCACCCCCACGTTGGTCGCCTCATAGGCCACGGACGATATCGTCCATGTCAGACCCGCACGTTTAAACAGCTTGGCATAGGCTCCGATCACCTCGGGATAGGCCATGATTTCGGCAGAAGAAAAGATTGCCATATAATCGGCCCCCTTTTTATCCACTTCGATCTCGATTCCGGTTTCTTTTTCCTGATGTTTGATCTGCGCCTTGAGCGCCTTGACCGTCACCCCCATCGGGCTGGAGGTTTTTTTCACAAACTCGGCAGAACGTTCCAACCCTTCGGGCACAAAACCGGCCGCGGCATAGCCTTCGCGCATTTTGCGGATGGTGCCGGCGATGTCGATGCCCATGGGGCAGACCAGCGTGCAGCGCGCGCACATGTTGCAACTGTCATAAACCAGCGGCTCCCATTCGCGCAGTTCTTCTTCGGTCACCGGCGACGGAGCCAGCCCCAGCGCCTTTTTCAGGCCGGAAAAAGGGGCCTTTTCCCGCTTATAGGCTCGCTCCATCGGGCGCAATTTATAGGTTGGGGTGTATTTGGGATCCCCCGTGGACAGGTAAAACTGGCAGGCCTCGGCACATTCGCCACAGTGAACGCAGGCATCGAAAAACGAAGCCGCCTCTGCATCCGTATGTTCAAGGAATTTGGCAACAGCGATGTCGGATTTGGCAGTCATAGGTTGATCCCCTTACGGCCATAGGTCGCACCGGAATTGCCGCGCGACAGGAAAAAGGTAAAGGCGTGCATCAGGCGGCTGAACGGAAAATAGATCAGCCAGATATCCACAAACAGCATGTGCTGTGCGCGCAGGAAAACATGGCTTTCCTGCAGGGCCAGACAGCCGGTCAGCATCACCAGAAAGGTCAGCCATGAACCGATATGATCGTCCCAATCGGAAATCAGCCGCATCACCGGATCGGAAATCCGGCGCACCCAGAGCATGATCAGCCCGGCAAAGGAGATTTCCGCCGCAAGGATAAAGCCCCAGCGCGGCAGCGGTTGCCAGTCAAAGCCGGTAAAGCGTTCGCTGATAAAGGCGATATGCGGCGCAGCCCCGACCACCAGCACCAGCAAAGCAATGTGGAAACTGTAGCCGGCAATCAAATGCATCGCCGTGCGTTTGGCGAAAATACCGCGCGGCACAAAATGGCGCAGGTTGCCCTTGATAAACCCCATGGCAGCAGAGCCTTTGGGCGGGGAGATATCCTTTTTGCGGCCAATGCGGATGATGCCAAATAAGCGCCACGCCACACCGAGCAGGAAAATCACCGCAGAAAGGGTGAACAGCGGGCCTTCGACCAGATCAATGAAGCTCATGACCTTTCCTCCGATGCGGATTTTCCGGTGACTTCTTCGTACCACAAATCATGGTGTTCCCTGGCCCAGTTTTCATCCACTTCGCCCTTGAGCATGGAATCAATCGAGCCTTCCATGCCGATGGTGCCCACATAAATATGGCCAATGGCAACAGAGATCAGCACAACCGCGCCAACCCCGTGCAGGATGGTCGAGGCCTGCAACAGCCGCAGATCATCCAGCAGCCACGGAAACAACAGGGCAATGCCGCTGGCGCTGATCACGAGGCCAATCAGGATCACCATCCAGAACCATGTTTTTTCACCGAAATTATACTGCGAGGAACTGACGTGACCGCCGAAAAATCCGCCCAGCTTGAAGATCCATTTCAGATCCACCCACTGAAAGAAATTGCCGCGCACGAATTTGACAAACATCCAGACCAGCCCCAGCAAAAACAGCGGCCCGAACAGGTTGTGGCCCTGCATGGCGGCGCTGGTGATGATGGAATTGGCCTCTTTGCCCAGATAGGGCGCAATCACCACACGGCCCAGCAGGATCAGCAGACCACTGATTGCCAACAGGATGAACACAGCGGCCATATACCAATGGGCCACGCGCTGGGTCAGGGTGAAACGGGGAATGGTCTTGCCCGTGCGCCCTGCCTTGATGCGCATTTTGCCCTTGATCAGGTGGAACAGCAGCAAAATGCCGATCACCCCGACCGGAAACCAGCCCGCATATTTGCGGATGTATTCCACCCGCAGCAACCGCCAGAGCTGGCCGCTGGTGGTCATATAGGTCTCTGCCGGTTTCGGCCCGAAAATCTGCGCCGGATCATTGGGATCCCCGCCGCGATAATTGCGCCAGATTTCGGAATCGGACAGATTGCCAAGGGTATTGGGCGGCCCCGGCTCGATACCGTCATCCAGATTAACCGCATTTCCCGGCGGGCGCACGCTTTGGGCCTGCGAGGCGCTCACGCCCATCAGCAACACCAGCAAAACAGCGACCATACGCAACAGGTTGTTCATTGTCTTGGTCCACAAATGATAGAATTCTGTCCTGCAAAGGCAGGAGGGATGCAGCGCGCGAAAACCTCCGCGCGCTGCGAGCAATCAGATTACTGACCGGCCTTGCGGTTATAGGCGGTTCCCCAGCCCCATGCACCGGAACCAAAGCCCCGTGCCACAACCCGTTCGCGATAGATGCCGGAGACAACGTCCCCGTCACCGGCCAGCAGGGCCTTGGTGGCGCACATTTCCGCACAAATCGGCAGCTTGCCCTCGGCAATACGGTTGCGACCGTATTTCTGGAACTCCGCTTGCGAATTGTCCTCTTCAGGACCACCGGCGCAGAAGGTACATTTGTCCATCTTGCCGCGCGAGCCATAGTTGCCAGCCTGCGGATACTGCGGCGCGCCGAACGGACACGCATAGAAACAGTACCCACAGCCGATGCACAGATCCTTGT
>JALWOO010000479.1 GCA_027083485.1 Amylibacter sp.
TCTTTGATCCGAGGGCGACGAAATGACCGATATGACAACCAAACCAACCCTGCGCGAATGGTTGCTGACCGACACGCCGACCTCGCGCCGTCATGCCAAATTTGCAGCGATGTATACGGGGTGGCTGACGCTGAAATCCAACTCTATGGCGATGATCGGCCTTGGAATTCTGGTGGCACTGGTGCTGATCGCCGCGCTGGCACCGCTGTTGGCCCCGCATGATCCCTTTGTGCAGAACCTTGCCAACCGTTTGCAGCCCCCCGGCACAGACGGGCATATTCTGGGAACTGACAGTCTGGGCCGCGATATCCTCAGCCGGATGATCTATGGCTCGCGGATCACGCTTTATATTGTCACGCTGGTGGCGCTGATCGCGCCGATCGTTGGCTTGCTGGTCGGAACAATCGCCGGCTATGCAGGTGGTTGGCTGGATACCATCTTGATGCGGATTACCGATATCTTTCTTGCCTTTCCGCGTCTGGTTCTGGCGCTGGCCTTTGTGGCGGCACTGGGAGCTGGGATTGAAAACGCGGTGCTGGCGATCTCGCTGACCGCCTGGCCGCCCTATGCGCGGATTGCGCGGGCGGAAACCCTGACCATTCGCAATTCCGATTTCATCGCCGCAATCAAACTGCAAGGGGCAAAACCGCTGCGGATCATAACCCGCCACATCTGGCCGCTATGCATTTCTTCGCTGATCGTGCGGGTGACGCTGGATATGGCCGGTGTTATTCTGGCGGCGGCGGGCCTTGGCTTCCTTGGCCTTGGTGCACAACCGCCCAGCCCCGAATGGGGCGCAATGATTTCCGAAGGCCGACGGTTCATTCTGGATCACTGGTGGGTTGCCACCATGCCCGGCCTCGCCATTTTCACCGTGTCGCTGGCGTTCAACCTGCTGGGCGATGGTCTGCGTGATGTGCTGGACCCGAAAGACGGAGGTCACGGATGACCAAGCTTCTGGATGTTGAAAACCTGACGGTTACCTTTCCCACCCGCCAAGGCGAATTCCACGCGGTGCGCGGCTTGTCCCTGTCGCTGGGGCAGGAAAGGCTGGGGATTGTCGGCGAAAGCGGATCCGGCAAATCCATGACCGGCCGCGCGATTTTGCGCCTGATCCGCAAACCGGGCAAGGTGACCGCCGACCGGATGGAGCTGAATGGCCGCGATCTGCTGGCCATGTCGGAAAAGGAAATGC
>JALWOO010000480.1 GCA_027083485.1 Amylibacter sp.
GTCATTTTTCCCTTCCCCCCTACAGATGACCGGCGTGCCGTTATCGATGCGTTCCATTTTGAACGGTCTTGGTAACCTGACTATCAGATCCCTCGGGTATTAATCCGGGGGATGGCTTTTGGAACGTTTACTTTACCCGTGGTTTTATCCATGATAAGTTACATTCCGGTTTTCAGGGGGCTTCATTGAATCCAGTTTTATTTGTTATTTGCGCCTTGTTTATCGGGGCTTCTTCTGTTTTTGCCACACCAGCCATCAATTGGGAGCCGCGCCCTGACTGGGTGGAACCGCTGGACATCCCCCGGATGCCAGAGACGCGCCGCGATCAAATTGATAATGGTGTTTTTTATGCCGTAAACGACGTTCATCTGCGTTGGCAGGGGGATGAACGCCTGGCATATTCCCGATTGGCAATGCAGGTGGTGACCTTTTCCGGATTGGACAAAGCAGCCACTTTGACGCGGAATTTTGAGCCGGCCTTTGAAACAATATCATTGATATCCGTTGATATCTTGCGCGATGGTGCCCGCATTTCGCTGCGAGACAAGTTGCATCCCGAAATATTCCGTCGCGAGAAAAACCTTGAAGACGGGATCGTTGACGGAGAATTAACGCTGCATGTCAACCTGCCGGGTGTGCAGGTGGGCGACATTGTCGATGTCGAAGTGCTGTATCATACCAAAGCATCGGTCGGGGCGCTGAATCACCAATATCGCCGGTCGCTGGACTGGAGCGAACCTGAGGGTGTTACCCGTATGACGGTTGACTGGCAGAAAACACGGCCGTTTTTTTCGAAAATGACAGCTCACGGGATGACTGAAACCACAGAGGATTTGGGGGAGTGGATCCGGCACCGGTGGCAGCGGCGGGACGGGGATCCGATTTTTGCAGAGAAAAGCATGCCTGACGAAGAAGCAGCCTGGGGGGTGTTGGCGCTCTCTGAGCATGCGAATTGGGGCGGTATTGTTAAGACTTTGTTGCCCTATTATGACCGCCCGCACCCTGTACCGGAGAGCTTGCTTGATGATGTGGAAAAAATCCGGAAATCGGGCGAAACTGCCAGAGAAAAAGCCTTGCGTGCGTTGTTTCTGGTGCAGGACCGGATCCGTTACGTGGGGCTTGAGGTGGGGATCGGTGGCTATGTGGCACGCGACCCGACGGTTGTGGCCAGCTATCAATACGGGGATTGCAAGGACAAGGCAGTCTTGTTGAAAACCCTGTTGGACGCCTTGCAAATCGACTCCAGTGTTGTGCTGGTTCATTCAAGCAAGGGCGCGGGGCTGGCGCAGGAATTGCCGAGCCTGTATGCTTTTAACCATATGATTGTAAAGGTAAACTTTCCGCATGGTCCGCTCTGGGTTGATCCCACCCGCAGCTTTCGTGGCGGGGCGGTTTCCGGTTTCGCACCGCCGGATTATCACTGGGGTTTGCCGATCGCCAAAGGCGTGACGCAGTTGCAGGAAATCCCGCACTCCCCGTTGTCGACCCATATTCGCAAGGTGCATGAAAGCTTTACCTTCGGGCCGGATGGCATGCAGTTGAAGGTAAGCACCAAAGCCCAGGGCGAGGAAGCCAACTGGTACCGCTGGAAAATCGCAACTGAGAGCCGCCGACGCTATGCAAGGCAGTTGGAAGGTTATTATCGCGGGCTGTATCCGGGATTGAAACAGGCGGCTGATCTGGAATTTCACGATGACCGCGACCACAATACGGTGGAGATGAAAGAGAGCTATATGCTGCCCGATACAGCCCTGTTTAAAGAGGATCTGATCCGCGCATTCGGGTTTAAACCGGACGGGTTTGCAGCGGTTTATTCGCCGCCGCATGCGGGCAAGCGAAAATTCGCGCTCAAGGTCAAGCACGCTTATCGCTATGAACATGTGGTTTCGATCAAAAACCCGCCGATCGAGCTGGCCCCGCCAGAAGACTACACAATGAACGGCGCGGCGTTTTCTTTCGCCTATCATGGCAGCAAGCAACCCGATGGCATATCACTGCGCTGGACGCTGGAAACGCATCGGGCAGATATTCCAGCGGCATTTTTTGCGCAATGGAAACAGGATGTTGCCCGTATGGAAGACAAGCTTTACTGGGAATGGGATATGACTCCGCCACCCGAGGAAGCGGAGGCTGAAGGGTTTTTCAGCCTGCTGCAAAAAGCCTATGAAAAGGCAAATGCGCAAAAGCTAAAGGCGCAAACCGAATAGGCCCTGATCCTGAGGCCCAAACGCTGCTACCCTGCCACCTGTCAACAATTTCCATTTTCTTCAAATATCTTCGGGGGTGAATTGGCCAACGGCCAAGAGGGGGCAGACAGCCCCCTCTGCCAGATCAGCAATTTACCGGATCAGATGAAGGTGCAAATATACTTCATCTCCAGATAATCCTCGATCCCGTGGCGGGATCCTTCCCGTCCTGTGCCCGATTGCTTCACCCCGCCAAAAGGCGCGACCTCGGTTGAAATCAGGCCGGTATTCACCCCGACCATGCCATATTCCAGCGCTTCCTGAACCCGATGCACGCGGCTCAGGTCGTTGGAATAGAAATAGGAGGCCAGCCCGAAAATCGTGTCATTGGCCGCAGCGATCACTTCTTCCTCGGTGTCGAATTTGAACAATGGTGCCACAGGGCCAAAGGTTTCGTCATTGGTAACCATCATATCCGAGGTCACACCGGTCAGGATGGTCGGCTCGAAAAATGTGCCCCCGAGCGCATGCCGGTTGCCGCCGGTTTTGATTTCGGCCCCTTTGGCCACCGCATCGGCAATATGTTCCTCGACCTTGTCTACGGCAGATTCCGAAATCAGCGGGCCTGCGGTGACCCCGTCTTCCAGACCATCGCCCACTTTCATCGCGGCCACCGCCGCCGACAGTTTTTCCGCAAAGGCATCATAAACACCGGCCTGCACATAAATCCGGTTGGAACAGACACAGGTCTGCCCGTTGTTGCGGTATTTGGAAATAATCGCGCCCTCGACCGCCTTGTCCAGATCAGCATCGTCAAACACGATAAACGGCGCGTTGCCGCCCAGTTCCATCGACATTTTCATGATCTGCTCGGCCCCCTGACGCATCAGGATACGGCCGACTTCGGTGGAACCGGTAAAGGTCAGCTTGCGCACGACCGGATTGGAGCAGAATTCCTGCCCGACCATTGATGCCTTGGTGTTGGTCACAACGGAAAACACACCGGCCGGCACGCCGGCGCGTTCGGCCAGCAGCGCCATGGCCAGCGCGGACAGGGGGGTTTCCTGTGCGGGGCGGGACACAAAGGTACAGCCCACCGCCAGCGCGGGGCCGACCTTGCGCGCGATCATGGCGTTGGGAAAATTCCATGGGGTGATCGAGGAAACAACCCCGACCGGCTGTTTCAAAACGGTGATCCGGGCGTTGGGCAGGTGGCCGGGAATGGTTTCCCCGTAAACGCGCTTGGCCTCTTCGGAAAACCACTCGATAAAGCTGGCCCCATAGAGCACCTCGCCGCGCGCTTCGGCAAAGGGTTTGCCCATTTCTGCGGTCAGGATCAGGCCCAGATCATCGGCATTTTCCACCATCAGATCAAACCACTTGCGCAACACGGCGGCGCGATCCTTGCCGGTGCGGGCGGCCCATGCTTTTTGCGACGCACTGGCCGCATCAATGGCGCGGCGCACTTCTTCCAGACCAAGATCGGGCAGGGTGGCAATCACATCGCCACGCGCCGGATTGGTCACATTAAACGTCGCGCCGCTATCGGCGTCGATCCATTCACCCGCCACATAGGCCTGGCTGCACAACAGCGATGGATCCTTGAGAAGGGACTTCAGATTTGTTTGCTCTGGCATGGCGGGATTCTCCTGCAAAAAGGTTTCCCGAAATCTGTGCCACAAGGATTGTTGGCGTGCAAACACTTTCCCGTAACTGACGTGCCCTAGCACTCAGCTGGCTGTGTCGTCATCCTCCACACAGGCACCGGTGCGGATTTCCAGCAACCGCAGCGGAATTTTGCCAATATTGGAAATCCGGTGTGCGGTGCCAAAAGAAATCGTCGTGGTGTCGCCCTCGTGCAGGGTTTCATTGGTCTCCGGTGACGAAATACAGGCGCATCCTTCCAGTATCATCAGGGTTTTATCCGCGTATAAATGATACTGTTCCGGCAGCGCATCGCCCGGCTGCATAGTGATCAACAACACGCGATGGCGGTCTGCATGGAGCAATTCATGCGGCTGCGCCTGCTGTTTGTCCCACAGGGTTTTCGCCACGTCGGCGATCGGGCGAAATCGGGGGGATTCAGGGGATAAATTTGCTGTGTGTAACATCTGCTTTCCTCCACAATCGAATGATCCACGGCCCGAGGGTACGCAGAGAATCTTAACGAAAGTTGAATCAAATTGAAGGAGTGGCGGATTTTTCCAATGCTCTCAATATGTTCTCAATACGTTCTTGCGCAAGGCTTGATATCTGTTGCGGTGGGGGTGGCCTCCCAAACGCCGCGTGCGATGGCGCGGGACAGGCATACGCTGGCGGCATGACACAGTTCCATCATTTCCAGGTCCCCGTTTTGCAGCGGGCGTTTGTTGGAGGAAGCCGCGAAAACCAGATCCCCGTCAAACGGCGTGTGCGCCGGATAAATCGCGCGCCCGATGCCGTCATGGGCCGCGGTGGCAACGCGGTGCAGTTGCGCCTGCGTCAGATCCGCGTCGGTGGCGATAATGGCGATGGTGGTGGCGGTGTTGACGCTGGCGACTTTGGTATTGAAAGTTTCTGACAGGGGATCGGCCTTCGGGGTCATGCCGCGCCCGCCGAATTCGTCACCGATTTCAAACGGGGCCGCATGAAAATGCCCGCTTAGCGACAGGGGCGAGCCAAGCGCATTCACCCCGACCAAAGCCCCCATGGTCACGCCCGAGGGCAGCACCAGTGACGCAGACCCCAGCCCGCCCTTGTGGCGCGCGGTCAATGCGCCGGTGCCAACGCCGACAGACCCCAGCGCAAACGCGCTTGCCGCCGCCTGTAGGGCCTCGGTTCCGAGCCGTTTATAGGGGTTTTCAGGCCAGTTCTTTTCGCCGCCATTGACCAGATCAAACAGGATCGCAGCGGGCACAATCGGAATTTTTCGGGTGACCGCATCAATGCCGATGCCC
>JALWOO010000481.1 GCA_027083485.1 Amylibacter sp.
TCTACAGGCAGATCCGGCATGGCCAGTTCCAGCCGGCCATCTTCTACGGCTTCTGAATACAGGTAGCTGGGCAAATAGGCGATGCCAAGGCCCGCCTCGGCTGCACGCAGCAAGGATTGGCCGTCGTTGACTGTCAAGGCCCCGCCGGCACGGATCAAACGCTTTTCCCCGCTGGGGGAGGTCATTTTCCAGACGTTGCCGGTGGATTGATTGGAAAAATGCAATAATTTGTGGTGCGACAGGTCGTCGATTTTTTTCGGATAGCCGTATTCGGCGAAATATTCAGGCGAGCCGATCACCCGCATGTTGGTTTCCGCCAGTTTTCTGGCCCGCAGGGTGCTATCCTGCATTTCACCGATGCGGATCGCCAGATCAAAGCCTTCGGACAGCAGATCAACCTGCCGGTTGGACAGCACCAGATTGACGTTGATTTCCGGATACCGGTTCAGAAAGGCCCCGAGTGCGCGGGATATATGGTTCACCCCGAAATCATTGGTGGCGGACAATCGCAAAGAACCGCGCGGGGCGGATTGCATGGAGGTCACCATGGCATCTGCTTCACAGGCGTTATCCAGTACCTGGCGGGCTTTGTCGTAATAGGCCAGACCTATTTCCGTAGGGCTGACCCGGCGGGTGGTGCGGTTTAACAATCGGGCACCAAGGCGGGCTTCCAAAGATGAAACATGTTTTGAAATTGCCGATTTGGACAGCCCCATTTTGCGGGCTGCATCGGTAAAGCCGCCCATGTCCACGACACTTGCAAATGCTTCCATTTCTGTCAAACGGTCCATACTGAATATCCTCGGTACAATTACGGTCTGCAACTGGTATGGCGGACAATCGTGTCATATATTTGGAAACAAAAGGACATTGCAGGGACAATTTTCGTGATTGTTCAAGCTTTGGACACAGTTTATCCGCAGGGGTGAACTGAATGCCATTGTAACATTTTGATAAAAAACAATAATACTAAATACGGCAGGTTTGTGGTGCGGGCGGGGCGTGGTAAATTTGGCGAAAATTGAAGGTATTTTGATAAACCGCATAATAATTTGATCAAATTATGGATTGACCTTACATCGCGGCTCAATCAGACAGAAATGAACCGGTTTAACGTGATAGGTGACCCATGGATGCGAAACAGATAGCCGAAGAATGGCTGGCGGCCCATAAGGATGTGCAGTTTGTACAGG
>JALWOO010000482.1 GCA_027083485.1 Amylibacter sp.
CCGGTGCGTTCCTCGATCGGGATTTCGGCAACGCCGTCCTTGACGGTCCAGTCAATGGTGGGCGAAGGCAGAGCCACATAGAACGGCACGCCGTTATCCTTGGCGGCCAGCGCCTTGAGGTAGGTGCCGATCTTGTTGCACACATCGCCGTGGGCCGTGGTGCGGTCGGTGCCGACGATCACAAGATCAACCTGCCCGTGCTGCATCAGATGCCCGCCGGCGTTATCCACAATCAGGTGGTGCGGGATGTCGTGGCTGTTCATTTCCCAGCTGGTCAGCAAGGCCCCCTGATTGCGCGGGCGGGTTTCATCCACCCAGATATGCACCGGAATGCCATCGGCAACCGCGTGATACATCGGGCTGGTGGCGGTGCCCCAGTCCACAGTAGCAAGCCAGCCGGCGTTGCAATGGGTCAGGATATTGACCACCTCGCCCGGTTTCTTTTTCGCCGCAATTTCGCGGATGATTTCAAGGCCATGCACCCCGATCATCCGGTTGCTTTCCACGTCTTCGTCACAGATTTCCAGCGCGCGGGCATGGGCCACGGCACCGCGTTCGGCAACCGGCGTATCACGCAGCAGATTGCGCATGTCGTCCAGTGCCCAGCGCAGGTTGATCGCGGTCGGGCGGGTTTCGTGCAATACCTCCCATGTTTCATCAAGACTGGCGTCTGAAGGGTCCGCTTTCATCACCTCGGCCACACCATGGGCCGCCGTTGCCCCGATCAATGGCGCACCGCGTACCCACATATCGCGGATCGCATCGGCGAAATCGGCGCGGGTTTTCAGGTCCACCACACGGAATTCATGGGGCAACCAGCGTTGATCTATGATCTGGACGGTGTTTGTATCCTCGTTGAACCAGATAGAGCGATAATGTTCCTTGCCGACCTTCATAGTCGTGCCTCCCCTGCTATTTGACGGGCCAGATCATTCACCGCGGCCATATCCATCAGCCGCTCGCGATTGACCACCAGCTGCCGCCCGAGGCGCAGGCCCCGTGCTTCGCAATCGGCCCGCATGTTTTCATCTTCGATTGTGTCGTTTTCGGCGATATGCGCGAGCGACAGCGTACGGCGGATCATCTCCACCCCCGCAAATCCCAGGCAATCCTGCCAGATATGTTGCAACCGCTGCGCCAGCGCCTGTTCGGAGGCCAGATCATGGCCCTGATCCTCGTACAGGGTGCGTTCA
>JALWOO010000483.1 GCA_027083485.1 Amylibacter sp.
GAAAGAACCCGAGCCGTTTTCAGGCTCGGGTTCTTTCGGTTTTAAGCCCAAAACAATCAGGCTTTTTGTTTTTCCGCAGCGGCCTTTTCGATTTTTTCAACCATACCGGACATCAGCGCTGCGGCTGACTTGAAGGATTTTTGCAAGGCGGCGACCTGTTTGTCTGCTTTGGCTTTGGCCTCCTCAACGCTGACCAGCTTGGCCTCGACAGCTTTGCGTGCGGCGGTTTCCTTGGCCAGTTTGTCAATGGCAGCGGCTTGTGCGGCCTCGGCCTCGGCCAGTTTGGCCCGCGCATCGGCCAGCGCCGCCTGCGTTTGGGACAGCTGGTTTTCCGCCTTTGTCATGCGCCCGACAAGTACCGGATCAGGGCCTCCTTGCGGTTGCGCTTTGGGCATTTGTTTCAGCTGGTCTTCAAGGCTTGCGGTCTTATCCGCCAGCATCAGACCCGCCATCAACAGCATGCGGTTTTCCGGCATCCTGCCCAAGGCATCCTTGAGCGCCTGGGCCTCGTTATCCAGCATCGCAGCCGCGGATTTCAGGAAATGTTCTTCGCCAGCACGACAGGCGACTTCAAATTCCCGCCCTCCGATTTGTATTTTCACTTCGGCCATCTCAATTGCCCTCCACCAGCGGCGTCAAGCGCGCCAGAATGGTATTTACTTCTTCTATATCAATATCATGCTGCGCCTGAAGCTGTTCCATTTCCCGTTCCAGATTTGAATTGATCAGCTCCGGATCACCGACGAGCGCCTCGTTTGCCTTGCGCAGGGCCACATTGGCCTCTTTGATCTGCTGCACATAGCCACGGGCCTTGTCGCGTTGCCCCAGAGCCTCTTGATGGGCCTCTTTCAGGGCGGCAATTTCCTTGTCCTTGGCGGCAATGGTATCGTTCAACATCGCCGCACCATCGCGCAGACGGTTAACGCGGGCCTTGGTGGAGACCAGCTGTTCACCGGCCTTTTTGATCCGCACTTCCAGAGCCTTTTTGTCGCTTTGAACGCTGGCCAGCTGATCCCGTAATTCTTTGATCTGTTCGCGCAACTCCTGAATTTTGGCGTCGTCTTTTTCAGAGTCGGCCCCCGTGGCAACCAACACCCCGAGCGCTGCATCGAGACGCGCCTCCAATTGTGAAAAATCTGTCATCCTGTAACTTAAAACCTCCCGAAGTTCACTTCGAATCAATCCTGCTTTTC
>JALWOO010000484.1 GCA_027083485.1 Amylibacter sp.
ATCTCGAACGAACTCGACGTCAGCCCCGCCGCGCCCATATCCTGAATCCCGATAACGTGATCGGTCCTGAAAAGCTCCAGGCAGGCTTCCAGCAGCAGTTTTTCCGTAAAAGGGTCGCCGACCTGCACGGTCGGGCGCAGACTCTTGGACTCTTCGGTGAAACTGTCCGAGCTCATCACCGCGCCGCCGAGGCCGTCGCGTCCCGTTTTGGAGCCGACGTAGATGACGGGGTTGCCCGTCCCTTCGGCCTTGCCGTAGAAGATCTCGTCAGCTTTCGCTACACCGAGGTTAAAGGCGTTGACAAGGATATTGCCATTGTAGCACTCGTCAAAACTGATCTCGCCGCCGATCGTCGGTACGCCCATGCAGTTGCCGTAGCCGCCGATCCCCTCGACGACACCGCGCACGAGATAGCGCTGATGGCGGCTGATCTCATCGTCGTTCGTCGCGTTTCCGAAACGCAGAGCATTGAGGCTCGCCACCGGGCGCGCCCCCATCGTGAAGACGTCGCGCATGATTCCGCCCACACCCGTCGCCGCGCCCTGGTAGGGTTCGATAAACGAAGGGTGGTTGTGGCTCTCCATCTTGAACACCGCCGCGTAGCCGTCGCCGATATCGATGACACCGGCGTTCTCGCCCGGCCCCTGGATAACCCACGGCGCCTTGGTCGGGAAGCCGTTGAGGTGTTTTTTGGAAGATTTGTAGCTGCAGTGCTCCGACCACATTGCGGAGAAGATTCCCAGTTCGACAAGGTTCGGCTCACGTCCGAGAATCTCTTTGATATGGGCATAATCGAGTTTGGAAAGTTTGTGCTGAGCCAGAAGCTCTTCGATGTTTTCAAGCGGTGCGTTCACTGCGGATCCTTACACATTTAAATGGTGCGAGATTATAGCAAACGAATGATGAAGGATGGATGATAAAGGGTGAAGGGTGAAGGGTGAAGGGTGAAGGGTGAAGGGTGAAGGGTGAAGGGTGAAGGGTGAAGGGTGAAGGGTGAAGGGTGAAGGGTAGCGTGACGGATCACGCTGAAAGGGTGCTGAAGTGCCGGGCGTCTTACGAGAATCCGAAATCTTTTTCGGTTCTGATCTGTTTTTTGAGGGAAAACACGGGAATATACTCGATATCGACAACTTCGTAGGTGCGATTGCCCGCCGGCAGCCGGACCGTGAACTCGTCGCCCTCCTCCTTGC
>JALWOO010000485.1 GCA_027083485.1 Amylibacter sp.
AAGGGCCAGCGGGAACATTTGCCCACGCCCCAGAAACAGCGCGTCGCGGGAGTTGGCAAGCTCGATACAGGTGGCCTTGATGGCCTCTTCCTGTGCCAGTGCCTGATTGAGCAATCCGGGCAATTCGCTGAATGCGGCGGCGATTCCCGCTTCTGCGGCGGCATCCAGATGCCCGCGCTGGCGGGCGGCGGTGAGGGCAAGGCAGGCCAGCACCGTCAACTGGCAGGTAAAGGCCTTGGTGGAGGCCACGCCGATTTCCACACCGGCCATGATCGGCAGGGAAACATCCGCCTCGCGCGAGATCGAACTTTCGGCCACATTGACGATGGCAACGGTTTTGGCCACGTTTTCATGGCAATAGCGCAGGGCCGCCAGCGTATCGGCGGTTTCACCGGACTGGCTGACGAAAAAGGCGAATGATGTGTCCGACAAGGGTGGTTCACGATAGCGGAATTCCGATGCCACATCCAGTTCCACCGGCAGGCGGGCGATTTGCTCAAACCAGTATTTCGCCACATTGCAGGCCAGATAGGCCGTGCCACAGGCGACCATGGTGATTTTGTCAACGCCGGTGAAATCCAGCGTCAGCTCGGGGATATCCACCTGTGTGCCCGCATCGTTCAGGTAATGCTTCACTGCATCGGCCAGAACGGCAGGCTGTTCGGCGATTTCCTTGGCCATGAAATGCTTGTAAATGCCTTTGTCGGTATTCATCGCTTCGCTGGCGATAGACCGCTTTTCGCGATTGACCAGCGTGCCGTAAGCATCGGTAATGGTGACACCGGCACGGGTGACAACGGCGAAATCGCCTTCTTCCAGATAGGTGACCTCTTGCGTCATCGGGGCCAGCGCCAGCGCGTCGGAGCCGACGAACATTTCACCTTCCCCGTGGCCAATGGCCAGCGGGGATCCCTTGCGGGTGGCGATCAACAGATCCTCCTGGCCGTCAAACAGGAAACACAGGGCATAGGCCCCCTCCAGCGCATTGACCGTGGCGCGCGCGGCACCTTCGTGGGAGAGACCGCTTTCAAGGTGGCTCTGGCACAATTTGGCCACGACCTCGGTGTCGGTGTCGCTTTCAAAGGCGATGCCCTTGGCGATCATCTGTTCGCGCAAGGGGCGAAAGTTTTCGATTATGCCGTTATGCACCACTGCCACATCGCGGGTGCGATGCGGGTGGGCGTTGGCGGTGTTGGGGGCGCCGTGGGTGGCCCAGCGGGTATGCCCGATACCGGCGCGCCCGCGCAAGGGTTCATGCACCAGCTTGTCGGACAGGTTCACCAGCTTGCCCACCGCGCGGCGGCGTTCCAGTTTGCCCTCGTAAACCGTGGCAATGCCGGCGCTGTCATAACCGCGATATTCCAGCCGTTTCAGGGCGTCCACCAGAATGGGCGCTGCTTCGTGATCGCCAAGGATGCCGACAATGCCACACATGGGTTATTCCTTTGTTTTGGCGGCTTTGGCCGCGCGCAATTTGTTCATCAGACGCAGGGCCAGCCCGGGTTTATTCACCTGTTTGGCCCGCGCAATCGCCAGATCGCTGTCGGGGACATCGCCGGTAATCACGGAACCTGAAGCGGTCATCGCGTCATCGCCGACCCGCACAGGGGCTACCAATGCGCTGTTGGAACCGATAAAGGCCCGCGCGCCAATCACGGTTTGATGTTTGAATACGCCGTCATAATTACAGGTAATGGTGCCTGCGCCGATGTTCGCCGCCGCGCCGATTTCCGCATTGCCCACATAAGACAGATGGTTGACCTTGGCCCCTTCGCCGATCTGTGCGGCCTTGATTTCCACAAAATTGCCAACCCGCGCATGGTCTCCAATTTCCGCACCGGGGCGCAGGCGCGCATAGGGGCCGATGGTGGCATGCTGGGACACATGGCAGCCTTCCAGATGCGAAAAGGCGCGAATGGTGGCGTTGCTTTCCACGGTCACATCGGGGCCGAATACCACATTGGGCTCAATCATCACATCGCGCCCGACAAAGGTGTCAAAGGCGAAAAACACGGTTTCCGGTGCGCTCAGGGTGGCCCCGTTGGCCAGCACTTCGGCGCGTTTGCGGGTCTGAAAAACCGCTTCGGCGGCGGCCAGATCGGCACGGGAATTCACCCCCTGCGTTTCGGACTCATCGCAGGTGATCGCCGCACAAGGCAGGCCACGGGCGCGGGCCAGCCCGACCGTATCGGTCAAATAATACTCGCCACTGGCGTTGTCGTTGCCAATCGCGGCAATCAGATCAAACAGCATCGCCCGATCCGCACAGATCACACCGGAATTGCACAGGGTGATTTGCAGCTGTTCGGGGCTGGCGTCTTTGGCCTCGACAATGGCTTGCAGGCCGGTTTCATCCACCACAAGGCGACCATAGCGCCCCGGATTGGCGGCCTCAAACCCCAGCGCAATTACCGCGTTGCCCGCCGCGCGGGCGTCCAGCATGGCTTGCAGTGTTTCGGGGCGCACAAACGGCGTGTCGCCATACAGCACGATCACATCCCCGTCAAAATCCGCCAATGCCGCGCGGGCCTGATCAACCGCATGGGCCGTGCCGTTCTGATCCTCTTGCAAAACCACCTGCACATCGGGGTCGATCTCCTGCGCCGCAGCCGTTACCTGATCCGCACCCACACCGGCCACCACCACAAGCCGGTCCGCCACCGATTGCGCGGCCATCATCGCATGGGCCAAAAGCGGCGCATGGGCCACCGGATGCAAAACCTTGGGGAGGTCCGATTTCATGCGGCTGCCTTGTCCGGCGGCCAGAATGATTACTGCTACGGGCATTTTTGTTCTCGTTATAAGGTCGTTCAAGGGGGTTCTACAGAGGTTTTCCCCATTCCAAAAGGGGGGCAGGCTCAAGAAAGCTTTCACTTGGTTACAGCCTGTGCCAAACAGGCGGCCATGAAGAACGTCATTTTTGATCTCGACGGCACGCTTGCCGATACCAGCGCCGATTTGATCGCCGCCGCCAATGCCTGTTTTGTCGGGCTGGGGCAGGGGGCGTTGCTTGATCCGGTAAAGGACGCCAAAACCGGCTTTGCTGGCGGGCGGGCCATGCTGCGGCTGGGGTTTTCGCGCATCGGGACGGTTGATGAAGCCGCTATTGACGCGCAATTTCCGCTGTTGCTGGAACACTATGCGGAGCACATCGATGTGCATACCAGGCTTTATGACGGGGTGGAGGCGGCGCTGGATGAACTGGCGGCACGGGGCTATCGCCTTGGTATTTGCACGAACAAGCCGGTAGGGCTGGCGGAAACGCTGGTGGCGCGGCTGGGCATTCGGGACAGGTTTGCGGCGCTGCTTGGGGCGGACAGCCTGCCGGTGCGCAAGCCTGATCCGCAACACCTGTGGCAGACCATTGATGATCTGGGCGGGGCGCGGGATCGCTCGGCGCTGATTGGTGACACGATCACCGACGCGCGCGCGGCGGTGAATGCGAATGTTCCCTGTGTGTTGGTGTCCTTTGGTCCCGAAGGCAGCGGCGTGCAGGACATGCAGGCGGCGGCCTTGCTGGATCATTTTGACGATCTGCCCGATCTGATGGACCAATTGATAGGATAACCGATGGACGAGGTTTTTACCGGCAATTTTACCCAACAGGAACCGATCCCGGAGCCGGCCATAGAAGCCGCCGTGCGGGTGATGCGCCACGGGCGGTTGCACCGCTATAACGTGGTCGAGGGCGAAATCAGCGAGACCGCCTTGCTGGAACAGGAATTTGCCGCATTTACCGGATCGGCCTATTGCCTTGCGGTGGCTTCTGGCGGTTATGCGCTGGCCACGGCCCTGCGCGCGCTTAGGATCGGGGCAGGGGACAAGGTGCTGACCAACGGTTTTACCCTCGCGCCGGTGCCAGGCGCGATTGCCAGCGTCGGGGCCGTGCCGGTGTTTGTCGAGGTCACGGACAATCTGGTGATGGATCTGGACGATCTGCGCGCCAAGATCGGGCAGGCCCGTGTGTTGATGCTGTCGCATATGCGCGGGCATCTGGTGGATATGGATGCCTTGATGGCCCTCTGTGATGCCGCCGGCGTGCAGGTGATCGAGGATTGCGCCCACACCATGGGGGCGGCGTGGAACGGGCAAGCCAGCGGCACGCAAGGGGTGATCGGTTGTTATTCGACCCAGACCTTCAAGCATCTGAATTCCGGCGAAGGCGGCCTGCTGGTCACCAATAATGCCGAGGTGATGGCCCGCGCCACCATGCTGTCGGGGTCCTATATGCTCTATGATCGCCATATCGCCGGTGCGCCACCTGAAACTTTTACCGATATCCGGCTGGACACGCCCAATTGCTCGGGCCGCATGGACAACCTGCGTGCCGCCATCCTGCGTCCGCAACTGGCCGAGCTGCCGGCCCGCTGTCAGGCGTGGAACCAGCGGTATCGCGTGCTGGAAGACGGGTTGCGCAACATTCCCGGCCTAAGCCTGATCAAACGCCCCGGGCCGGAAGATTACGTCATGTCGTCCTTTCAGTTCCGCTTGCCGGATATGGCGCGCGACCGCTTGCAGCACTTTATTGCCGCCACAGCCGCGCGCGGGGTGGAATTGAAATGGTTCGGCGCGGATCAGCCCGTCGGCTTTACCTCGCGCCATGACAGCTGGCGTTATGCGCCGGCCCAGAGCCTGCCGCAAACCGATCGCGTGTTGGCCAGCCTGCTGGACCTGCGCCTGCCGCTGACATTCAGCCTGTCCGATTGCGCCCAGATTGCGCGGATAATCGCGGATGAGGCAATCAAGCACAGTTGAAACAAGGCCGGACAGGCGTATATTGGTGTTGTACCTGTCAAGGAATCACAAAAATGCCCGACCTCATCCGCCTGTATATCCGCCACGCCCTGATCGGCTTTGGTATCTCTGCCGTGTTCGTTTCCGGCCTGCTCTATCTGAACGTCGCCAACCTGTGGCATCTGGTGTCCACATCCAACCTAGGCTGGGTTGCGGTGTTGATGTTGTTCATGTTCAACGGCATCGTTTTCGCCGGCGCCCAGTTCGGCATCCAGATCATGCGCATGGCCGAAGATGACAAGCCGGCTGGCGGCAGCAAACGGCGGATCGGTGCCACAATGAAGCCCGCCATCATCCCCGCAAAG
>JALWOO010000486.1 GCA_027083485.1 Amylibacter sp.
TGCCGGTGTGGTCTGGAAGGCAACACCGGAGTTGAGCTTTGGTCTGTCCGCGCAAACCAAATTCAATATGACCAAATTTGACAAATACGCCGGCCTGTTTGCCGACGGCGGCGATTTTGACATTCCGGCCTCGGTGACCATCGGTGCCGAATGGAAGGCCGGTCCACGCACCAAGGTGATGCTGGATTACCAGCGTATTTTCTATTCCGGTGTCGGGTCGATTTCCAATGCGGGGAACGCGGGCGCGCTTGGTGCGCCGGGTGGTGCCGGTTTTGGCTGGGATAATGTCAGTGTGGTCAAACTGGCTGCCGAATGGCAGGCCAATGATAAAATGACATGGCGTGCCGGTTATGCTTATGCCAGCAATCCGGTTGGACCGGAGGACGTGACCCTGAACATCATCGCGCCGGGGATCGTCAAGCACCATTTCAGCGTTGGTGGCACCTATAACTTTAGCGAAAGAAACGCTTTGGATTTTGCTGTGAGCTATGTGCCGACTGCGACGGTTTCCGGACCGGAAGCCACACCGGCAGGTGTCACACCGGGCAGTAATATTCAGCTGAACATGCGTCAGATGAGCCTGTCTATTGGCTGGACACATACGTTCTAGGCGTTTGTCAGGATTTAGGGTCAGGACCCTAGACTTGCGGCAGTCCTTCGGGGCTGCCGTTTTTGTTGAAGGGTACGAAACGCCACATTTACCGGCGAGGCAACTTTGCTATGCTACTGCCATGAAACTTGCTTATGATTTTAACCGTTTTGTCACCGCACAGGATGCGGTTTATGCCGATGTTGTTGCCGAGCTGCGCGCCGGTCGCAAATCCAGCCACTGGATGTGGTATATCTTTCCGCAGCTTTTGGGTCTTGGCCGATCCCAGAGATCACAGTTTTACGGGATCACCGATCGGGCAGAGGCCGCCGCCTATTTGCAGCATCCGGTTTTGGCGGCGCGGCTCAAGGAATGTACCGAGCTGGCCATAGACCACGCCGCAGGCGGGGCGGAGCGGCTGTTTGGTCAGCCGGATGATCTGAAGTTTCAATCCAGCATCACCCTGTTTTCCCGTGTCAAAGGGGCCGATCCGGTTTTTCAACAGGCGCTGGATGTGTTTTTTGGCGGGGTCGGGGATACCGAAACCCTGCGCCAGTTGCGGATTGCGTTTATAGAATCACTGGACGCGTGACACCCTGAAGCGCGAAACGAAGGCAGGCCCTAATGGGTCCAGACGGCGCGCCGGTTGGTGGCAAAGTTTTCGCCGTAACCGCCGGGGCGGACATTGGGCTTGCGCTTGTGGGCGGGCAGAACCTCGAACGGAATGCCGTGTTCTTTGGCATAATCCACAGCGGCCTTGCGGGCGTTGAATGACAGCTTTACCTGAGAGTCCATATCGTCGGTTTTGATCCAGCCCATCAGCGGATCAATCTTGCGCGCAGAAGCAGGGGCAAATTCCAGCACCCATGTTTTGGTCTTCGCCTGCCCGGATTGCATGGCGTTACGCGCGGGCTGATAGATTTTTGCGAGCATGGCTGTTCTCCTGAGAATTTGGCGCAACTATAGGCCTGCGACAAAAAGGTTTCAATGCGTGGTCCGCAGAATTCGGGCCGGTTTGAAAAATTCTTGGGGGGAGGCGTAGGCGCCAAGGTGGTTACCGACCGAACGCACGGGAGCGAGGGGTGGGGTGGGTGTATGCATCCCGTCAGTAACCAGTCTTGCTGCTTGCCTGATTAACATACATCGGAAATTTCGATAAAAGCAACATCTAAAATTCGTAAAAGTTGTGGAATTTTTGACAAAAAACAACCTAAAAGGTTAATGAATTATTCATAATTCTTTGCTGGTGCCTGCAACTTTTAGCTGATTTTTGCTAAATGCCAATAATTTATGCACTTTATTAACAATAGGTTAAAAATGTTTAGCGATATTGTTGGCTGGGAAACTTCTACCTAAGGCTTAAAATTAAAGATGCGTCGGCGGGGAATCGCTGCTTTCGCGGCAAACGGTCGGCGAAAAATCACCCGTTCGGGGGCAACTGGGGGGTTGCAAAAGAACAAAAGTAGATCATCTTATGGACAAGAGGAATCGTAAATGTCAGATATTTCCGCCGATATGGCTGCCCCCGACCTTGGCCCGTCCGCCCGCCCCAAACTCGAAGGCGGGCGCAGTTTGGTGATGCATACGGAATTTTCACCGGCTGGCGACCAACCCACGGCCATTGCAGAGCTGGTTTCGGGAATCACGGACGGTGAACGAAATCAGGTTTTGCTGGGCGCGACGGGCACCGGCAAGACCTTCACCATGGCCAAGGTGATCGAGGAAACCCAACGCCCCGCGATCATCCTTGCGCCCAATAAAACGCTGGCGGCGCAGTTGTACGGGGAGTTCAAATCCTTCTTCCCCGAAAACGCGGTGGAATATTTCGTCAGCTTTTATGACTATTATCAGCCGGAAGCCTATGTGGCGCGTTCCGACACCTACATCGAAAAAGAATCCCAGATCAACGAACAGATCGACCGCATGCGCCATTCGGCAACGCGGGCGCTGCTGGAACGGGATGACGTGATTATCGTGGCTTCGGTCAGTTGTATTTACGGCATCGGGTCCGTTGAAACCTATACCGCCATGACACAGGATTTGCTGGTCGGGCAGGAATACGACCAGCGCGAGGTCATGGCCGAACTGGTCACACAGCAATACAAACGCAACGATCAGGCATTTCAGCGCGGCTGTTTCCGGGTGCGCGGCGATGTGCTGGAAGTCTGGCCTGCCCATCTCGAGGATAGGGGCTGGCGGTTTTCCTTTTTTGGCGACGAGCTGGAGGCGATCACCGAATTCGACACGCTGACCGGCGAAAAAATGGCGACGCTGGAAAAGGTACGGATTTACGCCAACAGCCACTATGTCACCCCGCGCCCGACGATGAATCAGGCGCTCAAGGGCATTCGGGCGGAGTTGCACCAGCGTCTGAAACAGTTCAACGAGGAGGGAAAACTGCTCGAAGCCCAGCGGCTGGAGCAGCGCACCAATTTCGATCTGGAAATGCTGGAGGCCAGCGGTTTTTGCAACGGCATCGAAAACTATTCCCGTTTCCTGACCGGCCGCGCGCCGGGCGAACCACCACCGACCCTGTTTGAATATATTCCGGACAACGCCATCGTGTTTGCCGACGAAAGCCACGTTTCCGTGCCCCAGATCGGCGGCATGTACAAAGGCGACTACCGGCGCAAATTCACCCTGTCCGAACACGGGTTCCGCCTGCCGTCATGTATGGACAACCGCCCGCTGAAATTCGAGGAATGGGACGCCATGCGCCCGCAATCGGTGTTCGTGTCGGCCACGCCGCAAAAATGGGAGCTGGAACAATCCGGCGGCGTGTTTGCCGAGCAGGTGATCCGCCCAACCGGCCTGCTGGATCCGCCGGTGGAAATCCGCCCTGTGGATACGCAGGTGGATGATCTGCTGGATGAAATCCGCATCGTTACCGCCAAGGGCGGGCGGGTGCTGGTCACCACCCTGACCAAACGCATGTCCGAAGACCTGACCGAATATCTGCACGAACAGGGCATCCGCGTGCGCTATATGCACAGCGACATCGATACGCTGGAACGCATCGAAATCCTGCGCGATCTGCGGCTCGGGGCGTTTGACGTGCTGATCGGCATCAACCTGCTGCGCGAAGGGCTGGACATCCCCGAGGTTTCGCTGGTGGCGATTCTGGATGCGGACAAGGAGGGGTTCCTGCGCTCGGAAACCTCGCTGGTGCAAACCATTGGCCGCGCCGCGCGCAATGTCGAGGGGCGCGTGATCATGTATGCGGACCGGATCACCGGATCCATGGAACGGGCGATTGGCGAAACCAACCGGCGGCGTGAAAAACAACATGCCTATAATGTGAAACACGGGATCACGCCGGAGACCATCAAAAAGAACATCGGCGATGCTCTGTCCGGCCTGTACGAGGGCGACACGGATACGGCGCGGATTACGGCCAAGGTGGACAAACCGCTGGTCGGGGCCAATCTGGCGGCGCATCTGGACAATCTGCGCAAGGAAATGCTCAAGGCGGCGGAAAACCTCGAATTTGAGGAAGCCGCCAATATGCGTGACGAAATCAAACGGCTGGAGGCGGTGGAGCTGGCGGTGGCGGATGATCCGCTTGCGCGCCAGTTCGCGGTCAAGGCCGCCAGCGAAGTTGCCGAAAAGGGCCGCGGGCGCTCCACCGCCGGCCGCGCGGGCACGCGGATGTATCGGGGCAAGCCGCAGAAAAAACGTTAGGGTCGTTAATGTTGTGATCCTGACCGCGCTGCAATACTGTCCGCCAAAAGGACGGATTGCAGGATTATGGCGGGTAAACAACCGGATCAAAAGGCATTGGGCCTTTCTGTTTATATGGAAGTGGCGAAATACACCTCGCCACTGGCCGAACGGCGTGCGCAAAAGGCCATTGCCAGCGGGCGCGAGGATCCGGCGCGGATTCTGGAACGTTCCGGCAAAACCGCAATTGCGCGGCCGGAAGGGCGGCTGATCTGGCTGCATACGGCGGATATGGCCGGAGCCTTGGTGCTTGGCAATTTGATCGCGCGTTTGCAGATGGTCTTTCCGCAGGCCTCCTTCGTGCTCACCACCGCCGAAAGGGTACGCGATGCGGTGTTGGCGGTGCGGTTGCCGGAGGGAACAATTCACCAATACGCCCCTTATGATTTACCAAAGGCGAGCGATGCTTTTCTGAAGCGCTGGCAGCCCGATCTGGTGCTTTGGTCCGATGATCGCTTGATGCCGATTCTGTTGCAAACCGCCTTTCAACAGCAGATTCCGCTGGTGTTTGTGAATGCCGGTGTGCCACGCAAAACCGCCAAACGGCTGCGCTGGTTGCCGGGGGCGGCGGCGGCGGTGTTGAACCTGTTCACGGCGATACTGGCGGTGGATGATGCCGCCATAAACGAATTGAAACGTTTGGGGGTGAGTGCTGAAAAAATCCGCAAGACCGGCCCCCTGCGCGAAGGCTCCCCGCCCATGCCGTTTGACGAACCGGTACGGGCGCAGATTGCGACCACGCTGCATGGCCGTCCGCTGTCGCTGGCCGCCCCCCTCCG
>JALWOO010000487.1 GCA_027083485.1 Amylibacter sp.
AATCCGGATGGCGTTGCCTTTGGAATCGTCATACTGGTCCGATTTTATGGTCCAGAAGAAGGCCACCAGTCCCATTCCCCCCAAAAACAGGGAAATCGGCACAAGGTATAAAAGTGCGGTCATGTTTTGCTCCTCAGCAGACGCAGGGCGTTCAGGGATACCAGTATGGAACTGCTGGACATGGCAATCGCCGCCGCCAGAGGCGAGGCATAGCCCAGCAGCGCCAGCGGCACCGCAATCAGGTTATAAACACCGGCAATGGTGAAATTTTCAAGGATCCGCGCGCGGGCCTGACGCGACAGGCGGATGGCGCGGGGAATTTGGGTCAGATCATTGCTCAGAAGGATAAAATCGGCACTGGCGCGGGTCGCGTCAATGGCGCTGGCAGGGGCCACCGAAACGAAAGCCCCGCTCATGGCGGCGGCATCATTGAGGCCATCCCCCACCATCAGGGTTTTGTCGCCAAGCGCCTCTACACGGCGCAGCTTGGCTTCCGGCAGGACTTGCGCTTCGACATTTTCAATGCCGAGCGCCTCAGCCAAAGGCGCGGCCACTTCGGCGCGGTCCCCTGTCAACATGTAAACCGGCAGGCCTTCTTCCTTTAGCACCTGCACAGTTTGGCGTGCATCCTCGCGCGGGGGATCTGTGAAATACAGCGCCACCGGCGCCTCATCGCCCCATTGCAACCATGTCTGCACGCCGCGGTTGGTTTCAGGCTCAACACCCAGCCATTCCGCCCGCCCAAGGCGCAGAACACGACCCTGATACTGCCCTTGCAGCCCCTTGCCGGCGATTTCGGTAACATCCGTGACCCTGGCAATATCCACACCGCGCGCCTGTGCGGCGGCCAGTATGGATTTGGAGAGCGGGTGCGCGCTGGCCTCCGCCAATCCGGCAGCAAGGCTCAGGGTTTGCGCATCGGTATCTTCCGCCAATTCCGCCTGCCCTTTGGTCAGGGTGCCGGTTTTGTCAAACACCACGGCCTCCACCTGCGCCAGACGCTCTACGGCGCTGCCGTCCTTGACCAGCACACCGGCCTGAAACAGGCGGCTGACCGTAGCGGTCATCACCGCCGGCACCGCAAGGCCAAGCGCACAGGGGCAGGTAATAATCAGCACCGCCACGGCAATATTCAGCGAATGGCGAATGTCGCCCGTTATCAGATACCAGCCGACAAAACCGGCAA
>JALWOO010000488.1 GCA_027083485.1 Amylibacter sp.
TCTCTATCCGGATCAGGCCGGTTTTGCCGAAAACTGGCAAGGCGAGCGCCGGTTTGAGCCACAGATGGATGACACCACACGACAGGAGAAATACGCCGGTTGGCAAGACAGCGTGCAACGCACCCTGAGCCGGACCTAGGGCATGGATCCCACCCTGAAGGATACCATCCTCAAACGCTTGCGTCGCGACATTGGCAACATGTCACCGGCTTTGCAGGCGGTGGCCAAATACCTGATCGACAATCCGGCGGATTTCGGGCTGGACCCGATCCGCACCACGGCCGATAAATCCGGCGTCAGCACCTATACACTGGTGCGGCTGGCCGATCAGCTGGGCTTTGACAGCTATGACGATCTGCGCGCCCCGTTTCGTGTGGCGCTGGTATCGGGCACCGACAGCATCGAAAAACCGCGCTGGATCGAGGATCTGCGCCGCAGGGGCAACACCGGCCAGCAACAGGCCGATAGCGCCCTGAACGCGCTGGCGGGAGTGCAGCATTCACTGGCCAATCTGCCCACGGCACAGCTGGAAAAGGTAGTGGATACCCTGCTTGCCGCCGATACCGTTTACCTGACAGCAATGCGGGCCAGCTTTGCCATGGCCTATTATTTCCAATACGTGGGCAGCATGGTGCTGCCCTCGCTGCACCTGATCCCGCGCAACATGAATTCCGCAGTGGACGAGCTGAACAATGCCCGCACGGGTGATGTGTTGATGGCCGTCACCATCATGCCCTATTCACGCGAAACCATCGCCGCCTGTGAATTTGCCCAGGCCAAAGGGGTGAAACTCATCCTGATTTCCGATTCCGACGTGGTCTCCCCTGCCCTGCATCCCGAAGCAGTGCTGGTGGCCGACACCCGGTCGGCCCACCATTTTGCCAGCTTTACCGGCATCACCGCCATTCTGGAAACCCTGCTGGCGATATTGCTGGAACGCGGCGGGGCCGAAGCAAAAGAACGGGTTCGCTCCTACGAGGAATTACGCAACCGGCACAACGCCTATTGGGTGGCCCCGAAGAACACTTAACATGTTTAATGCCCGATCGGCCGGGTCTGCACACAAGCATGATCGCTGCTTTCCAGTTCCAGTGTCACATGTTCAATGCCATAGCCGGATTTCAGCAATTCCTTGATCGCGGTCTTGATGTCCGCCACCTCGGGCCAATGGGCCTGAACAATCA
>JALWOO010000489.1 GCA_027083485.1 Amylibacter sp.
ATGTGGTTGGAAACCATGGTCGAAAGGGCAATCGTCGCGATAATCACCATCGACGTTGCCGAGGAAAACCCGCCCAAAAACGCCAGCAGGGCAAGGGCGTTCTGCCCCTCGGCCAGGGGAACGGTCAGCACATACAGATCGGGGTTCGCATTGGCCGGCAGAATGGACTGGCCGGCAATGGCGATCGGCAGAACGAAAAGGCTCATCAAAAACAGATAGAAGGGGAAGGCCCAGCTGGCCGTTGCAAGGTGTCTTTCATCCGAATTTTCGACAATTGTTACCTGAAACATGCGCGGCAAGGTCAGGATCGCCGTTGCCGACAGAAAGGTTAACGCCACCCAACGGGGGCCGAAAATGCTGTCACTATGCAACATTTCCGGCGACATCCGCGAAAAAATCCCGCTCGGGCCGTCCCCGATCCCCCAGACCACAAAAATCCCGACGGCCAACAGGGCAAAAAGTTTCACCAAAGCCTCCAGCGCGATAGCCGTGACCACGCCGTGATGCCGTTCATTCGCATCAACATTTCTGGTGCCGAACAAAATGGTAAACAGGGCCAGAATGGCGGCAATCCAGAAGGCCGTGACATCGCCGCTTGAAAACACGTTCTCCGACGGCGAAAACACCGACAGGCTGGTGGTAATGGATTGTAATTGCAGCGCAATATAGGGCGTAGATCCAATCACGGCCAGAAGGGTCACCACCACCCCCAGTGTCGCACTTTTCCCGTAACGCGAGGAAATCAGATCGGCGATCGAGGTAATCCTCTGGGTCCGGCCAATCCGCAAAAGTTTGCGCAACAGCCACCACCAACCGATGAAAACCAGGGTCGGACCAAGGTAAATGGTAACAAATTCCAGCCCGTTTCGGGCCGCAGAGCCCACCGCGCCATAGAACGTCCAGGCCGTGCAATAAACCGAAATGGACAGCGTATAAACAAGCGGCGAACGCAACCAGCCGAGGTGGCCGCTCCGCGCCCGGCGCTCTGCCCAGAATGCGATGGTGAACAACAGCGCGACATAAATTATGCTGGCGGCGATCAGGATGTTGAAGGTTAACAGTTTAAACCCCTCCATCATCCTTGGTTAACAAATACGACATCCGGCGGGCCAGAACTATCAGCAAAAACCAGACGCTGAAAACATAAACAAAGGGAAGCGGCGCGCCGAAAATCAGGGTATCGCGGGAAAACAGGCCGAATACGGGCGTTAACAGCATGATGATTCCGAACAACGGCAAAACGAGCGCCGCGTCCTGTCTGCGCCTTCTGCGGAAGGCCCGCTCGGCAAGGTCGGGGGGTTTTTCAGTCATGCAACAAAGCCTCGACCGCAGAAACAATCTCGGTATTTGCAAACGGCTTTGTCATAAAGCGATCTACTCCGATTTCTTCAGCTTGCTGCCGGTCCCGTCCCTGCCCCTTGGCCGTTAACATCAACACGCGCGGCGAAAGTGGCAAATTATGAATATCCTGCAAAATATCAAAACCGGAGCGGTTTGGCAGCATGACGTCCAGAATAACAAGATCGGGCTCCGCCTTCTTCAGGCTTTCAATCGCATTGGCGCCGTCATCTTCCGTGAAAACCTGAAGCCCTTGCCGTTCCAGAAGGAAAGACAAAGACACAACAATATTCGGCTCATCTTCGATAATAAGAACGCGCTTCGCCACTATTTTCCTTTCCTGCCGACATTTGGCCGTTTTCGGTAGACTAGCGATAAACGTCGCTGTCGCACAAGGAAAATACAGGGTTGGAAATTACTTACGCCCTAAAATAACCTGGACTGCACCAGCCCCGACATGCCGGTCGAAGCATCCCCCAACAAAGAAAGGGCAATGCTTTGGCTAGAGGCAACGCCAGCCCCTTCAGACATCTGTTTGCGCAGGAAAAACGTCTGGAGCAATTTCGTCACCTTTTCCGGATCCTTAAATACCGCCACAGAAGTATCCCCCAACATTTTCCCGGCCTTCTCGCGCATAATCTGCATCTGGCGATCAATGTCGAGACGCCCGAAACTACCAGGCAGCCCGAACGCCGTTTCAAAAACACTGCGCATGGGGGGATTCCCGAGTATTTTATACCAGGCTGTTGAATCCGGCTTATTGGAATTGGCAAAGCCGCCGATTTCCCGCGAAAAGGTCATGGCCAACCGCATCGATTGGTCTACCTCTCCAACGGATTGTTCGAATTTCTGGATTTTGTATTTGCGGGTGATATCAGCAACAAAACCGTAGGTATTCACAGCCGGACCCGACTGGTTTCCATAGCCGAATGCCTTGACGAATTCCTGATACCGTTTGTCCACCATACGATTTGCAAATGCTTTTCTGGAATCCGTGCCCTCTTCCAACGCTTTCAAAACATAGGCTTTTTTATCAATATCATCTTCAAGACCGAACGCTCCCAGTGCCACACGAAGTAGCCTGCGATCTGCAACAAGGTCCTTTGCGGTCAAAGTATCGCCAATTTTGTTCGAAAAATAGTCAATCTCCCGCTTTATCTGCGCGGACGAATCAAAAGCGGCCTGCTGGCGGTCCATGGTCTTTTCCAGAAACCGCCAACCGGTATAGCCTGATAATGGAATAATGGGAGAATATCCTATCATCCGACCCGCTCCATCAACCGCTGTTCCCGCGCCAGAAGACAACGCAGGGCCTTCAAGGCCGGATAAAACCGTTCGGCAAGAACATTTTCCGTCGCGACGCTCAGGACAGAACGGCTGTCTACATCCGTAAAAACCTGACTCAGCTGTTCGATCCCGCTCAATAACTGGGCGCGGCCTTTGGCTGGCTCGGCCTCACCGGCCAAAACCATTTGCGCAATATAGCAAACGCGGCGGACCGGTGTATTTGCCTCGTCAGGGTGGATCGCATCGCGCAACCGCAAAACATTGGCATTTTCGGTCAGGATGTTGAGTTTCGCCCGACGGTCGCCATTTTCCATGACGACCCCGTTAATCAAAATTCTTTCACCGGGACGGAGCTTCAGGATCAGGCCGCTCATGCGTCCCCTCCTTCCATCCGCAAACCGCGCATAATTGCCGTATTGATATCGATCAGGGCTGTTGCATCCTGCTCTCGTGCCAAAACTTTCTGGCTGTGTAGCTCGGTAAATTCTGCCAGATAAAAAATTCGCGCACGCAAATCCGGCGAAAGCTGGTTATCCGGGTTTGCAACATCGACGGCCAGAATATTCCATAACTTTCTGTTGTCCGAAATTGCCCTGACCAAATCATTAAACTGTTCCAGACCACCAGAGTTGGCCTTTGTCAGCCTGTGCGTAATCCGCGCAAAGGCTTGATATTCTGTGCTGCGTTCAGTCATGACCGACGTCTTGGCGTCGGAATAGGCGGAATTTGCAAGGACTGCGATATTCATTCAATAGCTCCTGTTTTTCCCGGCATTTCATCGGGTGGCACTGCAAAGAACACCCCGGGCAGCAAGACGCCGCCCGGGGTTATTGCATTAACGGAACAGGGAAAGAATGGACTGTGCGCCCTGATTTGCAATCGACAGGGATTTAACACCCAGCTGCTGCTGCACCTGAAGGGCCTGCAGACGGGCCGAAGCCTCTTCCATGTCGGCATCAACGAGGGAGCCGATACCGGACTTCATCGCATCGGTCAGCCTGGAAACAAACTTGGACTGGTTGTCAATCCGGCTTTGGGAGGCACCAAGTGCGGCGGCCCCGTCAACAGCTGTCTGGATCAGGGTTTCCATTGCCCCCAAAGATGTGTCTGCGTTGGTCGAGCTGGAAACATCAATCGTGGTCAGATCCAGCCCGGTCTGAAAATCAACAGATGCAACGGTAATATTGCTTGCCGTAACAGCCCCACTCGCATCACGGTCAAGCGAGGACAGCACCGTAATATTCCCGCCGGCGGTATTCAGCAGGTTGGCACCGTTGAATTGCGCGGCACCGATAATAGAGGTGATCTGGTTCTTCAGTTCAGTGACATCGGCCGTGATTTTGGCGTGATCAACGTTTTCGCCTGTTGCCGCAACAACCTTTTCCTTCATCTGCCCCAGCAGCTCCGTAATCTGCGAGGCGCCGGCACTTGCCACCGCAACCGTCGACTGCCCCAGATTCAGCGAATCGCTGATCGCCTTGAAGCCGCTTACATCGGATTCCATGATCTTCGAAATCGCCCAGACTGCGGAATTGTCGCGGGCAGACGAGATTGTTTTACCGGTAGAGATCTCGCTCTGGGTCTGGGACAGGTTCGAGTTGATGTTACGCAGAGTCTGCAGGGCAACCATTGCGCTGTTGTTGGTAAGAATACTGGACATTTTATTTTCCTTCGGCGTTGCGGCGCATTTTGCACCGCTGTTTCAATAAGCCACATTATGTGACCGGTGATCGCCGTTCTGACGTTTACGGTTTCTTGAAAACCGTGCCGACCCTTTGGATCGCATAATCAACATTGCAGGAGAATCTTAACAGATCCTAAACGCTACACATTGAAATACTTAAACTTTTCCCTATCACACTTTTCTATCGCTGCTGGGCGCGCGCTCCGGTTCTATGCGCATGCCGGCCTTTGTATAGGTGGCGGCCGGGGTCGGGGATGCCGAACGGGATCCCTTCATTGCCGCAGCGATACCATCCAGACTGGCCTTGAAAAGACGTTGGTTCACCTGCGCAAGGCCCTGGATTCCCTTGATATCGTCAATCGTAAAACGACGGTCGGCTGCCAGCTGGGCGATCAGTTTTTCCCGCTCTTCCACCAGCGGCAAAAGGCCCGTCAATGAACCGTCAAGCAGGTGCTGGCGCTCTTTTTCCATCAAACGGTGAATTTTACGCAATTTCCTGTTTTCCATGAATCGCTCAATCATTTCCGCGGCCTTTCATCAGACTGTCCACAATATGTTCCGCCAGGCCGATGCCCCCCCCTTCGGCCATCAACTGCGCCTGTTGCTGGACCAGAAGGCTGGAAAACGCGTCCTCTCCAACTCCGCCGCCGTATGATTCGCGGGACTTTCCCAGGCCGCCCGCCTTTAACATTTCGGCCAGAAAACCGGCCTCCAGCTTAACGGCCAAAGGGCGCAGGGCGGCGCGTTCGTCATTCACTGTTGCAAGCGGA
>JALWOO010000490.1 GCA_027083485.1 Amylibacter sp.
TCCTCAGGCAAGCTGGACATCCTGATAAACAATGCCGGAGTGTTGTCTGTCGGATCCTTAAGCGTGCTGGAAGACGATGCGCTGGAACGCATGTTGATGACCAACCTTGCTGCCCCGATTGCCCTGAGCCGGGAAATGTTGCCCGCGTTACGGGCAGCACAGGGCCGCGTGGTCAATGTCGGCTCTGTATTTGGCGACATTGCCTATCCCTATTTCGCTGCCTATTCCGCAACCAAATTCGGGCTGCGCGGATTTTCGGACGCGCTACGGCGTGAATTATGGGGAGAAAACGTCAGCGTGACCTATATCGCCCCGCGCGCAACCAAAACCGGTGCAACCGGTGCTTTCGCCGCTTTGGTAGAGCCGATGGACATGATTCTGGACGATGCCTCAAGCGTGGCCCAACAGGCCTGGGACGCCATCGAGGCCGGTAAGAACGAAGCTTTCCCAAAAGGCAGGGAACGCCTGTTTGTGCGTATCCAACGCATGTTCCCACGCTTGATCGATCGCTCGGTGGGTCCTCAGGCCCACAGCCCCGCTGTCCGCAATGCCCTGATGAAAGCCGGACTATTCACCAAAGAACAATCGGAGACCTCCCCCCATGAGCTATAATATCCTGCGCCCCCAAGAAAATGCCTACGGTGCCATTACAGAAGCCGACATCAATGCTGTAAATACTGCGCTGGTGCGCGATGGCTGGGCAGTATTACGCGGTTATACCGTGGACATGCACATCTTTTCCGGCCTTGTCGGGCAGTTGTGCAAACACATCACCTTTGATCCTGCGCGCAATCATACCGAAGAAAACACCCAGAAAGTTGATGCCGGGCTTGGCCCAATCGGGCTGCATATCGAAAATGGCAACACCCCGCGTTGTCCCGACCTGGTTGCCTTTTATGCACGCACAGCCGCCTTTGAAGGCTCGCAAACCACTATTTGCGACGGCCATGAAATGCTCGCGGCGATGCCCGAAGACTTGCGCGCCCGCTGGTCCCAGAAAATGACGGTTTCCCGCCGTCTTCCCGAGGAATTGTGGAAACGCTATCTGGTCAATGAACACCCCGCCTTGAGTGCCCCGGAACAGATCACCCAAGAACATATCATGCAATTCAAAGCCGTGACACCGGGGCAAGATTACGAAATGCACGATGATGGATCGATGACCTATCACCTGACACTGGATCCGGTGCGGCCCTCGCGTTTTTCAGGCTGCGATTCATTTGCCAATGCCGTTCTTGGCCCGTCCCACAATTACGAACAACCCCGTTACCGGATGGCGGACGGCTCCGAAGTTACCGCAGAAGAAATCTCGATGCTGGCGGATATTGCTGAAACCTGCACCCATGAGATCAACTGGCAAGACGGAGATATTGCCGTGCTGGACAATACCCGCGTCATGCATGGCCGACGCGCCATCATTGACGCAAACCGCGAATTATTTATCGGCATGGGATCAATCTGATCCCGCCCCCTCAACACCAAAAAAGAAAGACACTCACCATGAAAAAATATCTTTTCCCCCTGCTCGCCACATTCGCCATTGCTTCCGGTCCTGTATTGGCTGCTTCCATCCCTGCCAGCAACAAACTGGCTTTTGATGTGATCCGCAAAGGCAAAGACATCGGCGATTACATCATTACCTTTCGCAAATCCGGCAACAACCTGACAGTTCGCCTGAACACCAAGGTCAAAGTGAAACTCCCGCTTGTTGGCGTGACCGTATACAAGTTCGAACAAAAAAGCAGCGAACAATGGCGTTCCGGGAAACTTGCTGCATTATCCTCGGCAACCAATGACAACGGCGAAGCCCATAGCATCAAGCTGGGGGCCAGCCCGTTATTACCCGCCAGCCTGTGGAATATGGATATCGTCAAGGCGCACAAGGCATTGAACACAATTGACGGCAAGAAAATGAAAATTTCGGTTCGTAAAATCGGCAATGAAAAGGTTAGCACCGGCCACGGCAAGGTCGCGGCAACGCATTATCGGATCTCCGGAGATTTGGCCCGGGATGTATGGTATGGAACCGATGGAACACTGGTCAAGGTCAGTTTTGCCGGCGATGACGGTTCCAAAGTCGCCTATCGTCTGCGATAAGTACCGCAGACTGATAATCCATGACGCCATAAACCGGAGTACCGCATGAGGCTTTTGCTGGTCGAAGACCATGACAGATTATCGGAAAATCTGGTCAACGCCTTGTGCGCGGCCGGATTTTCCCCCGACCGCGTTGCAGACGCAGCCGGTGCATTGGCGGCTCTGGATAGTGTCCACTATGCAGCCTGCATTCTGGATCTGGGGTTGCCGGATGCGGATGGCATGAGCGTACTTGCCTATATCCGCAAACGGCATGACAACCTTCCGGTGCTGATCTGCACGGCACGGGATGCTTTCGAGGACCGTATCGCCGGGCTGAATGCCGGTTCCGACGATTATCTGGTCAAGCCTTTCAACATGGACGAACTGATCGCCCGCGTCCGCGCTTTGCTGCGCCGGCCGGGGGGGGCACTCGGAGTAGAGCTTTCAGCAGGCAACCTGACCTTTGATACGGTAAACAGACAAGCCAGCGTGGACCAAGAACCCCTTACGCTCAGCCGCCGCGAAATGGACCTTCTGGAAATCCTGTTACGCCGCACAGGCCGTGTCGTAGCAAAAGAAACATTGGAAGAAGCGCTTTACGGCTTTGACAAGGAAGCCACCCCCAATGCTATCGAGGTGGCCACCCATCGCCTGCGCAAAAAACTGGAAAAAGCCGGAGTAAGCGTACACATCCACACTATCCGCGGGATCGGGTATTTGCTCAAAGAAGGCACAGCATGACCCCGCGCCGCCTGTACCGCGCAATATTCGGGGCACCGGAATCACTCCAGCGGCATATTGTACTCTATATGGTGCTGGCCTCGGTTTTCAGTGTTATCCTTGTGGGAGCCTTGTCCCGATCTCTTTTGATCGAACACGTTGTTGAATACCGGTATGAAACACTGGAAGCCGAAGCCAAAGAAATGGCTTCACGGCTGGAAGATATTGCAGACGAAACACGTGCCATCAAAACATTCCGGATCGGAACGGATGACAATAGCAGGGTTATTGATTATGCCCTCTATTCGCTGGACGGCAAGCCTCTTGCAGCGGCCAGCCCCCCCTTGCCGCCACGCATATCGATTTATGGCACCACAGCAGAAAGCTATTGGTTCCGAACCGCCAATGACCAACCCGGCGCTGCCGTGCCCTTGACCCTGAACGGCAAAAAAGGATGGCTCGCGGCAATCGAAGGGGAGAAGCACCCCTATTCCAATCCGACACCTCTTTGGGGCGAAATTCTTGGCCATTCATATCCGTTGATCGGCCTGACCCTTGCGCTTGTTCTTGCCGCTGCCATTCTGGCGGCCCGCAGTTCCTTAAGTCCGTTGAAACGGGTTCTCGAGCAATTGTCGCGGATCAGCCCTTCGGCAACAGGACAGAAAATCGAACCCGATGCAGCCCCTTATGAAATCCGCCCGTTAATCAACGCTACTAACCATATGGTAACCCGGATGGAAGAAGGCTATCAGGCTCAGCGCAGTTTTGCCGGCAATGTGGCCCATGAAATACGGACCCCGATTGCGGTATTGAAATCCCGCTTGCAAAACACAACCGCCGCCCCTGTCTGCAAAGAATTGCTGGTTGATCTGGAACAAATCGAACGGATCACCTATCAGCTGCTGGATATGTCCCGTGCCGATATGCTGGCGGGAACCGAGTTTGAACAAATAGACCTCGTGCAAATAGCCACTGATCTGGCCTGTGACATGGCACCGGCGGCGCTGGACTCCGGAATACATCTGGCCTTAAGCGGAGCCGACAGCGCCCCGGCCTATGGAAACCCCGGCTTCTTGCGCATGGCCCTGCGTAATCTGGTCGAAAACGCAATCCTGCATTCACCGGCAGGCGGCGAGGTTGAAATCAGCGTGCAAAGCTCCCCCCCCGGCTGGCAAGTGCGCGACCATGGCGAGGGTGTAGCGGAATCCGACCAGAGCCGAATATTCAACCGGTTTGATCGCGGAGATAAAAAGCAATCGGGGCTTCCCGGGGCCGGTGTCGGGCTGTCAATCGTAAGACAGGTCGCCGATGCCCACGCGGGAACAATCACCGTTGAAAACAGCCCCGATGGCGGGGCCATATTTTCCTTCATTCTGAAAAATGACCTTGGCAAGGGTGCAGGAAAAAAGACCTCCTGAAACCGGCAGGAATGACAGGAAACTTTTCAATGGTTGCACGGGATAAACGCAGACAAAATGCCCGCGACCCAATCTGGCCACAATTTTGGAGAAGAATTGGTGGAGCCTAGGAGGATCGAACTCCTGACCTCTTCGCTGCCAGCGAAGCGCTCTCCCAGCTGAGCTAAGGCCCCATCTTGTGTTGTGATTTGCAACACTCGGGTTATTTAGGAAAACCCGCCCACAGGTGCAAGCGGAAAATCCGGTTTTTTGCAGAAATGTTTTTCCGCCTAGTTTTCGTCGTCGGTACTTGCGGGCACATCGGCCAGTTCCTCGAGCGGAACAGTATCGTCGTCGTCATCCAGAACATCATCGCCAAGGTCTGCATCGGCAACAACATCGTCATCGGCCAATACATCCACATCATCGTCAAGCACATCTACATCCGTGTCGGCTTCGGCCTCTTTGGCCTTTTTCAGCGCGGATTGGTCTTCTTTGTGCGACATGGATCCTTTGGATTTGTCCGCTGTGAAATGGGACAAAGGATATTCGATGCCTGTGTACGGGCTGACAACAGGATCTTTGTTCAGGTCATAGAACCGTTTGCCGGTTTCCGGACAGGTGCGCTTTACGCCCCATTCTTCTTTGGCCATGAGAAAACCCCCTTGGGTACGGTAAATTTCGATAGTTCGCAGCCAACTGACACAAGACTTCCCCCTTGTCAAAGGCTGAATCCCAAAATGGCGGGCCTAGCCTTAATATCCGGTGAATTTACGCTTGTGATTGCCTCTTTTTGCCGGATCGCTACATTGGAGCCATGGTAGAGATTGTTCAAATCGGGTCGCCCCCAATTGATGTGCATTTGCGCCGCTCAACGCGGGC
>JALWOO010000491.1 GCA_027083485.1 Amylibacter sp.
GGGATGCCGGCTGAGAAAACTCTTCGAATCGACTCAGAAAGTGGCTTTCGGTGGTTCCGTGCGCGTACAGTTGGTCTTCATGCGCATCGAAGAACCAGCTATGCAAACGCAGCTTGCCGTTGGCCATGCCGGTCAGCACGGAAGGATACGTGCGCAGGTTGGCCATTTGAACGAAGATGTTTTCTTCCGTGATCGCCTCGATCAGTTGGTCCGGATCGAGTGGGCCGTGTTTCTTCTGCACCCTTGGGCGTATCGACTGCACATAGTGGTGGAAGGCGTCGTTTGTCGATTCTTCACCAGCCGCCTGGTTGGCAACGATCGCCTCCAACGCTTTGTTGGGCAGATGGCCGCAGATAGCGATTTCTTTTACAGCGAGCTGGTTCAATGCCTGGTCGAGGGCCTCTGCCAGCTCCTGGTGTTCCGGGCCGTAAGGCGGCACCACGGGGCCGGTGCTGCGCCAAACGAGCAAGGGCCTGCGACAGAATCGGGGCAACAGATGGGCGTCGAGAACAGGATCGGTACAAGCGATTAGTAGCAGCTCGGGTGGAGCATCGGGAACGTAGCGCTCGATGCCGGCAGGCAGCAGTGTCGGAGTGCTTTGATTCGATCGCATGCGAGTTTGTGCCTCTCTGATGTTTTCGGGAACCAGCGTAAAAAAGCCGGGGGCCGATCCCGATAGCGAGACGGCCTCCGGCCATATTCCGTCGGGCTTTTTCGGTCCCGGCGGACGACGACGCGGCGGATTCGATTCGGTGCCGCACAGCAACCGTGTGCAGGCGGTAATAAAAAACGGCCGGAAAGATGCATCGAAATGCAACTTACCGGCCGTTTATTCCCGCTGACATTCCCATTCAGCAGGACATACAGGCTCAATTTTCCCTGCAATCCCAACCCCTGCTTGGGCAGTCGCCCCATCAGGAATTCAGATTGCAATGCATGAATAGCCTATTAGCCTATCGACCATTTGTCAACGGCGACATCAGAAAAACGCTGGTCCTAAGCCTCTTAATCGTGACTTGCTGCACCGGCTGTCCGGTTGGCGAGTTTGTTGTTTCTTTCTGCTCTTTCGGTCGGTTATTACTCGGCTGCTTGGCAAGGTGCAAGGCGTGTTTACTTCGAGGGTTGTTCCCTGAAACGCGGCTTCTTTTCCAGCGTAAACACGATGATGCGCTCGCCCGTTTTC
>JALWOO010000492.1 GCA_027083485.1 Amylibacter sp.
GGCCAAGCTGGGTTTTGCCATCGCCCAATGTGTCCAGTTTTCCGTCAATGTTCAAATCAACCGACAGGCCGTAGGCATGGGTGGAAACCGAACCGGGCCGCCCGCGAATATGGCGCACACAGAGCGATCCCGCCGTGTTGATGCGGGCATATAATTCGGGCTCGAAAATCTTGACGTTGCGAAAAACCTGACGCAAGGACAGGATTGCGGGTTCCAGCATGGTCACGCGGATCGGTCCCACGTTTTCGGTTTTGACCAAAGCCTTGAGCAGGGGATTTGTCATTGGTTGACAGGTTTCGCCAAGGTCGGGGCGTGGTACACCGAACAACCCCTGAAAACGTTGGGTCAAGGCATTCATATCAATGGTTAAATCGCGGTTTTTTCGGGCCAGTTCATCCAGATCCGCCCGCAGCTGTGCGATCTGGCTGTTTTGCGCCTGTTGCAGCGCATTCTGGGCAAAATACCAGCCAACCGGCGCAGTGATTGCGACGAGAATGGCCAATAAAACTAATACATTCGTTTTCAAATCAATCCCCTTGGACCCAATAGGCCTGTTGCCATCTAATGCTGTACAATGCGTGTTTGTATAGCATTTTCTTGGCATAAAGGGTGGATAGCAAAGGCCAAAGGTTGATTTTGTGACCTATGGCACACTTCTCGGGAATTTTTATTGCCAGAAAGCCGTTTAGTATCTAACCTTATTGCCTAGGGGAATTGTTATTTTATAAGGCCATGTATTTATTGGTTTAATTCCCTGTATCGTTATTTTAGATTGGAATACGCCTTGTTATTAGACGTAGAAAGATTGATGCAGAGCTTTGGCGAGGAGGCGCCATCGGGGCCGGATTGTGAATATGACCCCGCGTTTTCAGACCTAAGCATTGCGGCGCAATTCAAGCCGGAACAGCAGGTTGGCGATCAGGTGATCGAGGCCGAAGATGCCGATTACGGGGCGGTTGTTTCGCTCGCCCCCAAGCTGCTGGAGAAAACCCGCGATCTGCGTGTTGCGGTGTATCTGGCGGAGGCGGTTTTGAACCGCGACGGGTTCAGCGGTTTTGCAAATGTACTGGACTATATCCACCGCGCTTTGCAGGAATACTGGGAAACGGTGCATCCGCAACTGGATGCGGATGATGACGACGACCCGACAGAGCGGTTAAATGCGCTGTTGGGGCTGGTGTCTGCGGACGGGGTGTTGCGCCAGTTGCGGATGGCTCCTTTGGCGGATGGCCGCATGATGGGCAAGATCACTCTGCGCCATGTGGCGGTGACGCGCGGGGAAATGGGGCCGCCGCCGGATATGGAGGTCGTGCCCGACACGGCAACGCTTTTGGCCACGATCAAGGACACGCCGGAAGACAAGCTTGCGCAAATCCTCGATGGTCTGGGCGAGGCCATAACCCATGTGGACGGGATCGAAGCGCTGCTGGATGAAAAAGTGCCCGGGCGTTCGCCCGATTTCACCCCCTTGCGGGAGATGCTGCAAACCGGTCTGGAGGTCCTGCGCGCCGAAGTTGGCGGGGATTTGCCAGAAGATGACAGTCTGCCGGAGGTTGGCGAAACCGCGCCCGTGGTTGGCACGCAAGCGCAGGGTAGTGCCGTTTCCGGTATCAACTCTCAGGCGGATGTGACCCGTACCATTGATCTTATTCTCGACTATTACAAACGCAATGAACCTTCCTCGCCGGTGCCGCTTATTCTGGCGCGCGCGCGGCGGTTGGTTTCAGCCGACTTTATGACAATCATCAAGGATATCGCGGCTTCTGCAGAGGACGAAGTGCGCACGATTGGCGGTATTCCCGCGGAAGACGACTACTAGAATTTTTAAGAAAGCGGCCCGACGGAACCGGGGCGTCAACAATTGACAACAAAGGAGATGGCGAATGGCTGACAGCCAGAAATTTATTGCCCGAAACAGGGCACCACGTGTGCAGATCGAATACGATGTAGAGGTCTATGGTGCCGAAAAGAAAATCCAGCTGCCGTTTGTGATGGGTGTCATGGCCGATTTATCGGGCAAGTCGGAAGTTAAACAGCCCGCGATGGCAGACCGGAAATTCCTTGAAATCGACTCGGACAATTTTGATGACCGGATGAAATCCATGAAACCGCGCGCCGCCTTCAAGGTGCCCAACACGCTCACAGGGGAAGGCAATCTGTCCGTCGATATCACCTTTGAAAGCATGGATGATTTTTCCCCCGCCGCCATTGCGCGCAAGGTCGAACCCCTGCGTAAACTGCTGGAGGCGCGGACCCAGTTGTCCAATCTGATGACCTATATGGATGGCAAATCCGGAGCCGAGGATTTGATGACAAAAATCATTCAGGATCCCGATTTGCTCAAGGCGCTGGCCTCGGCTCCCAATCCAGATGCAAAACCGGAGGAGGCGTAATCATGGCTGATACAGAAACCCAGGCACAAGCCGGTGTTGTTGGCGAAGAGCTTGCGCCGGATGATTTCGCCGCCCTGTTGCAAAAAGAATTCCGTCCGAAATCCGACACGGCAAAAACAGCAGTGGAAGAGGCCGTTAAAACCTTGGCAGAGCAGGCGCTTAGCAATACCGATCTGGTGTCTGACGATGCTTTGCGCTCGATTGAATCCATCATTGCCCAGATTGATAAAACCCTGACCGAACAGGTGAATGAAATCCTGCATAACGACGAGTTCCAAAAACTGGAAAGCGCCTGGCGGGGGCTGCATTATCTGGTGAACAACACCGAAAGCGACGAAATGCTGAAGGTGCGGGTGCTGAATGTATCCAAAAAAGACCTGGGCAAATCGCTGAAGAAATTCAAAGGGGCCGCATGGGATCAATCGCCGCTGTTCAAAAAGCTGTATGAGGAAGAATACGGTCAGTTTGGCGGGGAACCCTATGGCTGTCTGGTGGGGGATTACCATTTCGACCACAGCCCGCCGGATGTGCAAATGCTGGGCGAATTGGCCAAGATTGCCGCCGCCTCGCATGCGCCGTTTATCACCGGTGCCGACCCGACGCTTATGCAAATGGACAGCTGGAACGAATTGGCCAATCCGCGTGATCTGACCAAGATTTTTTCCACACCGGAATATGCCGCCTGGCGCGCCTTGCGCGAAAGCGAGGACAGCCAGTATCTGGCCCTTGCCATGCCGCGGTTTCTGGGCCGGCATCCTTATGGCGAAAAAACCGATCCGGTGGAGGAATTCGCCTTTGAGGAGGATTGCGAAGGGGCCGATAGCGGCAATTATTCCTGGGTTAACGCGGCCTATGGCATGGCGGTAAATGTGAACCGTTCGTTCAAGGAATATGGCTGGTGTTCGCGTATTCGCGGCATTGAATCAGGCGGCGCGGTAGAAGATTTGCCAACCCATACCTTTCCATCGGATGACGGCGGTGTGGATATGAAATGCCCGACCGAAATCGCGATTTCCGACCGGCGCGAAGCCGAACTGGCAAAGAACGGCTTGATGCCGCTGATCCATCGCAAGAATTCCAATATGGCGGCATTTATCGGCGCGCAATCACTGCATAAGCCGGCGGAATATGATGATCCGGATGCCACGGCAAACGCCAATCTGGGGGCGCGTCTGCCGTATCTTTTCGCCACCTGCCGTTTCGCCCATTACCTGAAATGTATTGTCCGCGACAAGGTCGGATCCTTCAAGGAACGCGACGACATGCAGATGTGGTTACAGGAATGGATCAACCAGTATGTTGATCTGACGCCGGATGTTTCAACAGAGGAAATCAAGGCAGAACGGCCTTTGGCTGCGGCCGAGGTTGTTGTGGAAGAGGTCGAAGGAAACCCGGGATATTACAGCTCGAAATTCTTCTTGCGGCCTCATTACCAACTGGAAGGGCTTTCTGTGTCCTTGCGGCTGGTATCCAAATTACCGTCTGAAAAGGCGGGTTAAACCCCGTGGGGTCGGCAGTTTTGCCGGCCTCGATTTATTGCAATTAAACTTTAAGGAGAAAAATAATGCTTGATGCATATGGATGGGTTGTCGGTGGCAATCCGAAAATCGAAGGCGAAACCATGGACGAGGAAGTGTCCAAGAAAAAAGGTTTCGATATCCACGATTTCAGTTTTGGCGTTGAAAATGCGGTGAATGTCGGGTCCTCCTCGGGCGGGCTCGGGTCTGGTCGGGTGGAATTGCAGCGGTTGGAATTTACCAAGAACACCGACACCTCCACCACCAATTTTGTATTGGCAGCCTGTACCGGTGCGCATCTGGACGAATTCCATCTTTCCTTGCGCAAGGGCGGCGGCGATCCCAAGGCATCCGGCGGGGAGTTCATTCACATCATCATGAAAAACGTGGTTATCGAAAGCGTGAAATGGTCCGGTGCCGACGGGGATGAAACCCTGCAAGACAGCATCGTTCTGGCCTTTGCCGGCATCCAGATCAAATACAAGAAGCAAAACATGAGGGGCGAGCTGACCGATGGCGGCACGGTGGAATGGAACCAGACCACCAATAAACCCAAAATGTAAATTCCTTTGGACCGTCGTATTTCCGGCGGTCCTGTTCTTTTACGAAAAACGGGTTGGACCATGAGCGCAATCGACTATTTGACAGCCGGAAACCTGAGCGAGGCCTATCGCGCCCTGAGTGCTGAAATCCGCGCAAATCCGGCGGATAGCAAGCTGCGGATTTTTCTGTTTCAACTGCTGTGTCTGCGCGGCGAATGGGGGCGTGCGCTGACCCAGCTCAAGGTGATCGGTGAAATGGATGCCAGCGCCTTGCCCATGGTGCAAACCTATCGCGAAACCATCCAGTGCGAGAATTACCGTAGCGATGTATTTGCCGGCAGGAAAACGCCGCTGGTGTTCGGGCAGCCGGAAGGCTGGATTGCCTTGTTGATCGAGGCGCTGAAGCTCTTGGCCAAGGGCACGGTAGAGCAGGCCGCAAGCCTGCGCGCCGAGGCTTTTGCACAGGCTCCGGCCAGCGGTGGCGTGGCGGACGGGCTGGCGTTCAACTGGATTGCGGATGCGGATATGCGGCTGGGGCCGATACTGGAGGTCATCATGCAAGGGCAATATTACTGGGTGCCCTTTGCCACGATTTCGCGACTGGATGTTGAGCCACCAACCGAT
>JALWOO010000493.1 GCA_027083485.1 Amylibacter sp.
TTCCTTTGCCATTTGTCCTTCCTTTTAACCCTTCTCGACCTGGACAAAATCGAGTTCCACGGGTGTCGGGCGGCCGAAGATGGATACGCTCACCTTCAACTTCGCCTTGTCTTCCATCACCTCTTCAACCACGCCGTTGAAGGAAGCGAATGGTCCATCGAGGACGCGAACCGCATCGCCGACGTCAAACATGACCTTCGGACGAGGACGCTCCACGCCTTCTTCAATTTGATGCTTCAGCGCCTCGACCTCGCGCGCCGGCATCGGCCGCGGCTTGCCGCCGGAGCCCAGAAACCCGGAAACCTGCGGCGTGTCCTTGATGACATGCCAGGTTTCCTCGTTCATTTCCATTTCCACCAGAATGTATCCGGGGAAAAACTTGCGCTGACTGGTCACCTTCTGACCATTCTTCAGCTCCACGACCTCTTCGCGCGGCACAATAATCTCGCCGAACTTATCCTGCAGGCCGGAGCGCTCGATGGTTTCCTGCAACCGCTCGACAACCTTGTCCTCAAAGCCCGAATAGGCCTGCACCACATACCACTTCTTGGCCATCAGATCACCTTCTGTACAAGCCAGCCGAGGATGCCGTCCACGACCCACAGAAACAGCGCCACGAACACCACCATCACCAGCACCATCAATGTGGCCTGGAGCGCCTCCTTGCGTTCCGGCCAGACCACCTTTTTGGCCTCGGCCTTCACTTCGCGCATGAATTTCTGTGCTGCCGCAATACGGCTCATAAAGCTTCCTCGCTGTCTGGTTTATTTCGCCTGCGCTTCAACTGGCAGGCCAGGAGGGACTCGAACCCCCAACCCCCGGTTTTGGAGACCGGTGCTCTACCAGTTGAGCTACTGGCCTGTGCCTAAACCTTACCCTCGGTATGCAGGGTATGCTTGCGGCAAAACGGGCAGTACTTACGCAACTTCAGCTTTTCGCTCATCGTGCGCTTGTTCTTGTCCGTCGTGTAGTTGCGGCGCTTGCATTCCTCGCAAGCCAAACTCAGCAAATCACGCATATCTCAAACTCCAGAGGCGACAAAGCGGCGGCAGATGCCTGCCGCCGCCCGCTGTCGTGTTTTTTGTTACTTGATAATGTCGGTCACAACACCGGCGCCGACGGTACGGCCGCCTTCGCGAATCGCGAAGCGCAGCTCCTTGTCCATGGCGATCGGCGTAATC
>JALWOO010000494.1 GCA_027083485.1 Amylibacter sp.
GCCGGCTATGATGTAGCCCGCAAGCTGGTGCTGAAATTGTGGGGAAAACGGATTTCCAGCGCGCAAAAAGATGCCCGCGACGCCAAGACCAGCCTGCAGGAATGGGCTCAATCGCGCGGGATGCCACCGCCGGAATATGTCGAGGTCGGCCGTTCTGGTCCTGACCATGCGCCGGTATTCGACATCGAGGCTCGCCTGAAAGATGGCCATGTCACCAAGGCCAGCGCCACATCGAAACGACAGGCCCAGCAGGCTGCTGCGGCACAAATGCTTGAACAACTGGAAGCCGGAAAATGACTGAAACACGCTGTGGATTTGTAGCCCTGATCGGGGAACCCAACGCGGGTAAGTCGACTCTGATGAACCGCATTGTCGGGGCCAAGGTGTCGATCGTCACCCACAAGGTACAAACCACCCGCGCCCGTATTCGCGGCATTGCCATCAAGGACCAGACCCAGATCGTCTTTGTGGACACTCCCGGCCTGTTCCGCACACGGCGCAATCTGGACAAAGCCATGGTCGCCGCCGCCTGGGCCGGTGCTGCCGATGGCGATATTACCGTACTGCTGGTCGAAGCCCACCGTGGCGTAACCGAAGGCGTCAAAATGATCCTTGAAGGGCTGAAAGAAAGGGTAAGCGCCAAAACCCGCATGGTTCTGGCCATCAACAAGATCGATAAGGTAAAAGCGGATCAACTGCTGGCGCTGACACAGGAATTGAACGATGCGTTCGATTTTGCCGAAACTTTCATGGTGTCTGCGGAAAAGGGCCACGGGGTTGACACTCTCACGGATTATCTGGCGGCAAACCTGCCCAAGGGGCCATGGCTCTATCCCGAAGACCAGATCGCCGATGTGCCGATGCGGATGATTGCTTCTGAAATTACCCGCGAGAAACTGATGCTGCGATTGCATCAGGAATTGCCCTATTTCCTGACTGTGGAAACCGAAAACTGGGAAAACCGCAAAGATGGCACCGTACGGATTGATCAGGTGATTTACGTGACCCGCGACGGTCACAAGGGCATCACCCTTGGCCCGCGTGGCCAGACCATCAAAGCCGTCAGCATGGCTGCGCGTGCCGAGTTGAAGGAAATGATCGGCACCGAGGTCCATTTGTTTTTGCAAGTGAAGGTGCGCCCGAAATGGGAGCAAGAGGCCGAACGGTTCACCGAAATGGG
>JALWOO010000495.1 GCA_027083485.1 Amylibacter sp.
GGGCGGCGGCTTGCACCATGTTCAGACTTGCGGGAATTTCCAGCGCGTGATCCTGATGGGTCAGCGCATATTCCGCATAGCCGCCACCGGGCAACAGGGCGGTGACCTCGTCGCCCACGGACCAACGGGTCACACCCGGTCCGATAGCGGCCACTGTGCCGGCGCATTCCAGACCGGGCAAATCCGAGGCCTCTGGCGGCGGGGCGTATTTTCCGGCCCGCTGCAGGGCATCCGGCCGGTTCACGCCGGCAGCAGCCAGTTTGATCAGGATCTGCCCCTGTGCCGGTTCCGGCACGGGGCGTTCGCAAAGCTGCAAGACCTCCGGCCCGCCGGGGGCGGTGATTTCAATAGCGCGCATGGTTGTTGGCAGCATGATGTTAACCTTTGGAAATATGACCGGGTAAATCGGTTGGGGTCTTTGGCGAAGGGGCTTTGATCTGGTCAAGCAACCGGCCCGGTCCGGCCATGAACCCCTGAACCAGCGGGTTTTTCCGCAAACCGGCCTTGAGCTTTTCGATCTGCATCACATTGTCGATGCGCCGGTCCAGAAAGGCCCATGTGTCGGTGAAATCTTCGCTTTCATCCCCGAGCCAGAACAGCACGGTTGCGGAATACACCGCCGAAAGCGTGGCGCGTTTGGTGTACCAGTTCACATCCTCGGAGGTATCGCCAAGGGTGTTCCAGATCAGATCACAGGTTCCCCAGATCAGGGTCGCGCCCTCGGCTGCGTGCTGGGGCAAGGCAAACAGGGTCACGCCCCGACGCACGGCCTCGCGGTCTTGTGCCACGGCCTCGAGTCGCAGACGCACACCAAGCGCGATGCGGTCCTTGTAGCGCAGGGCCTCCATATCGGCAGCTTGCATTGCAGCCACCATTTGCCGATCGCCGCGCTTGTGAAAGGCCACGGCCAAATCAATCGCGCCGCGCGGGCAGGCCAGTTGCGCCAATGCCGGATCCACCCCCGAATCAGCAATGGCCATTTTCAGGGTTTCGGGTGACCAGCCGTCAAACATCACATGGATCAAAGCCGCATCCAGCAGACGCGCGCGAGCCTCTTCAATATGATCCGCTTCGGTTTTTTCGATTTCGGCCATGGCGGTATCCTTCAGCGTAGACAAAGCATTCACTCCTTGCTATAGGGCAACTTCCTGCACTTCTGCAACTCTAACTCTAGAAA
>JALWOO010000496.1 GCA_027083485.1 Amylibacter sp.
CTCTTCGGCCAGCCGCTCCACGCCCGGGCCGACAGCGGCCATTTTGCCCTCGACCTCGCAAGAAGGACAAACCTCCGGCAGGGGTTTGCTCTCGCCGCATTGATGGCAGACCAGCCGTTTTTGAAACCGGTGTTCCACCATGCGCGCATCGCAGTGGTCGCAGCCCACCTGATGCCCGCAAGCCCGGCAAATCGTCAGCGGTGCATAGCCGCGCCGGTTGATGAACAACAGCGATTGTTCGCCGCGCTCCAGCCGCGCAAACACCGCCCGCGCCAGCGTGGGCGAAATCCAGCGCCCCGCTTCCAGCGCATCCTCGCGCAGGTCAATCGCGCGCATTTCCGGCAAAACTGCCGCCCCGAAGCGGCGCGCCAGATCAAAACGTTTGTATTTCCCCGCATCCGCATTGGCCCATGTTTCCAGCGACGGCGTCGCCGAAGCAAGCACCACCGCCGCCCCGCAGATCGAGGCCCGCAACACCGCCATATCGCGGGCGTTGTACAAAACGCCTTCCTCTTGCTTGTAGGAATTCTCGTGTTCCTCGTCCACCACCACCAGCCCGAGCTGTTGAAACGGCAAAAACAGGGCCGAACGCGCCCCCACCACCAGTTGCGCGCGGCCCTCGGCCACCATGCGCCAGCAGCGCCGCCGTTCGGTCATGGTAACACCGGAATGCCATTCGGCAGGGCGCGCGCCGAAACGTTGCTCCACCCGATCCAGAAACTCCACGGTCAGGGCGATTTCCGGCAACAACACCAAGGCCTGCCGCCCCTGCGCCAGACATTCGGCCACCGCCTCCAGATAGACCTCGGTCTTGCCCGATCCGGTCACCCCCTTCAGCAGCGCCGTCGAATACCGCTGCGCCGCCACCAGCGCGCGCAATTCCCCTGCCACGCTGGCCTGCTCTTCGGTCAGATCCTTGCCGGGCCGCGCCGGATCCAGCGCCGGATAGGCCACATCGCGGGCGGTCTCGTATTCGGCGACTGCGCCTTGCTGCACCAGCCCTTTGACCACCGAGGGCGTCACCTCTGCCAGCCGCGCCAGTTCGGCGGCGGTGAAACGGTGTTCGGGTTGATCACGCAGCACCGCCAGAACCTTTTCGCGCGCTGGCGTCATGCGGCTTGGCTCCCCCTGCCCCAAACCCAGCACCCGCCGCATGTGGGGCGGATCGGTCAACCCCGGCGCGCGGGTTGCCAGCCGCAGCATTTGCGACAGCGGCGTCAGCGTGTAATCCCCCACCCGCGTCAGAAACAGGCGCATTTCCTCGCGCATGGGGGGCACGCCGATCACCTGAAAGATCGGGCGGATTTTCTTGGGGTCATAGCCCCCCTGCGCCGGCCCCCAAACCACGCCGATCACCTTGCGCGGGCCAAGCGGCACCTCCACAAAGGCCCCCAGCTGCACCCCCTGTTCCGGCGCGCGGTAATCCAGCAGCCGGTCGAGCGGCTCTGCCGTCAGCACGGCGATATTCCGGCCATGGGGAAAAAAGCTTTGCACTGGATTGTTCACAACGGTATACGGCTTCACTTCTGAGGTTCACTTGCCGTTAGGCTTACTGTAGAATAGCCTCGGGCATAACAAAAAAACCAAGAATAATAGGAAAGCAACCATGAAATTTTTCGTCGATACCGCCGATGTGGACGCAATCGCAGAGCTGAACGAACTGGGCTTTGCCGATGGCGTGACCACCAACCCGTCTTTGATCCTGAAATCGGGCCGCGATATTCTGGAAGTGACCAAAGAAATCTGCGCCATGATCGACGGCCCTGTCAGCGCCGAAGTGGTTGCCCTGAAGGCCGACGAGATGATTGCCGAAGGCCGCAAGCTGGCGGAAATCGCCGACAATATCGCCGTCAAGGTGCCGTTGACGTGGGACGGTTTGAAGGCCTGCAAAGTGCTGTCCGGCGAAGGCAAAATGGTGAATGTGACGCTGTGTTTCTCTGCCAATCAGGCCCTGCTGGCCGCCAAAGCAGGTGCTACCTTTATTTCGCCTTTCATCGGGCGGCTGGATGATATCAACATTGACGGGCTGGACCTGATCGAAGAAATCCGCACCATTTTTGACAATTACGCCTTTAAAACCGAAATTCTGGCGGCGTCGATCCGCTCGGTCAATCACATTTCCGAATGCGCCAAAATCGGCTCGGATGTTGTAACTGCGCCACCGGAAGTGTTGAAAAAGCTGGCCCAGCATGCCCTGACCGACAAAGGTCTTGCGGCATTTATGAAAGACTGGGAAAAGACAGGGCAAAACATCCTGTAAGGCAGCCAGCATGAACGAGCAGAACAAAACCAAGGCCATTCGCGAACAAATCCTGTCCGATCCGGTCGCTGTGCTGGAGGATCGCGACGTCATGGCGGCGCTGATTGCTGCTGATGGCAACGGGCGCGGGGGCAATGTGGTTGATCTGCGCAGTATCGCGCTCGACCGGCTCGGGGCGCGGCTTGAACGGCTGGAGGACACCCACCGCCATGTGATCGCCGCCGCCTATGATAATCTGGCCAGCACCAACCAGATCCACCGCGCTGTGCTGGCGGTGCTGGAACCGCTGAACTTTGCCGAATTCCTGAGCCTGCTGGAAACGGAACTGGCGCAAATCCTGCATGTGGCCAGCGCGCGGCTCTGTCTGGAAAGCCCCGCCGTCACAGAGGGTGACACCCCTGATCTGGAATCCGAATTCGGTCAGGGCGTCAGCTTTTTCGCCCCGGGCGAGGTTGCCGCCTATATCGCGCAGGGCCGCGAGGGCATCCAGCGCCCTGTCACCCTGCGCCAGGTGACCTCCCGTCAGGAACGGGTCTTTGGCGAGGCGGCCGATTATGTGGTTTCCGAAGCGGTGCTGAAACTGGACCTTGGCCAAGGCAACCTGCCGGCCATGCTGGTGCTGGGATCCGATCAGATCGCCCAGTTCACCCCCGAAAAAGGGGCCGATTTGCTGGTGTTCTTTGGCAGTGCTTTTGAACGGGTGCTACGCCGCTGGCTACGCTGATGGCGAGCGCCGGTGCCTTTGATTTACTGGAGCGCTGGCTGACCACCCTTGCGGCGTTGCGCGAGGTTTCCGATAATACGATCGAGGCCTACCGCCGCGATGTCAGCGGTTTTCTGGGGTTTCTGGCCGGTCATTTTGGCGGCCCGCAAGGGCTTGCCGCGCTGGGGCGGGTAAAAATTACCGACATGCGGGCCTGGATGGCCCATGAACGCCATCGCGGCGTTGGCGCGCGCAGCCTGGCGCGAGAACTCTCGGCGGTGAAAAGCTTCTATCGCTGGCTAAGCGAGGTGGAAAACGTCGAGGCCACATCGGTACTGGCCACCCGCACCCCGAAATTCAAGGCACAACTGCCCCGCCCCGTGGCCCGCAATGCGGCGCGGGAATTGCTGGACACTGTGGAATTGCAATCCGCTGAAGGCTGGGTCGGGGCGCGTGATACGGCGGTTGTGACCCTGCTCTATGGCTGCGGGCTGCGCATTTCCGAGGCGCTGGCTTTGAACTTTTCCGACACCCCGTTGCCGGACTCCCTGATGATACGGGGCAAAGGCGACAAGGATCGCGTGGTGCCGGTGATCCCGGCAGCCCGCGCCGCCGTTGCCGACTATTTGCGCCAGTGCCCCTTTGCCATGCAACCGGATACGCCGCTGTTTTTGGGGGTGCGTGGCAAACGCCTGAACCCGCGGGCCATTCAGAAAGTGATGGAAAAGACCCGTATGCAGCTGGGCTTGCCCGCCACGGCCACCCCCCACGCCCTGCGCCATTCCTTTGCCACGCATCTGCTGGAAGCCGGCGGCGATCTGCGTGCTATTCAGGAATTGCTGGGCCATGCCTCCCTGTCCACCACACAGGCCTATACGGCGCTGGATCAGGTGCGATTGATGGAAGTGTATCGCAAGGCCCATCCCAAAGCCTAGGGCGAAGGCTCATAAACCACAAACCACCAGTTCAACGCTTTTTCGCTCTGAGCAGGCGCAAGGACGATGGAATGGCGGTTCTATTTCAAGGCCTTGCAACGCAGTCAGGGCGGAAATCCGTTAAACCCGAAGGGCGCGACCCTCGCTCCATCTCAATGTCTCGGGCCGCTTGAAAAGGCCCCCCCCTGTCCGGCGCGCCCCGAACCATTGATATTTCGCGAGGATCGCGCTGGTGGCTTGTGGTTTATGAGTCTACGCCCTAGGGTCAGGACCCGCTGTTTCTGCTCGCCTTTCCTGCGTGAATGTGATTGAAAAAACCATGACCCTTCGTATCAAAGCCCTGCTCGTTCATTATCTAACCGCCACAGGCGCGGTTTTTGCCATGCTGGCCCTGTTGGCAGCCGTGGATGACAAATGGAGCCTGATGTATGTCTGGCTGGTGGTGGCGTTTTTTGTCGACGGCATCGACGGCCCTCTGGCGCGCCATTATGACGTGAAAACCAATGCGGCGAAATATGACGGGGTATTGCTGGATCTGATTATCGATTACCTGACCTATGTATTCATCCCCGCCTTTGCCTTGTTCGAAAGCGGGTTGTTGCCGGATTGGACCGGCTGGACTTGCATCTTGATCATCACCTTTACCAGCGCCCTGTATTTTGCCGATACCGGTATGAAAACAAAGGACAACAGCTTTGCCGGTTTTCCGGGCGCTTGGAATATGGTGGTGCTGGTGATTTTTGCCACCGAACCGAATTACTGGCTGGTGCTGGGGCTGGTGGTGATCTGCGCGGGGGCCATGTTTACCAATCTGAAGTTCATCCACCCCGTGCGCACGGAGCGTTGGCGCAGGCTGAGCTTGCCGATTACCCTGCTGTGGACCCTGCTTGCGGGTATCTCTGCCTGGGCGGACTTCCATCCCGGTCCTGTGGTCACCGTGGCGCTGTCTTTGACCAGTATTTATCTATTGTTTGTTGGTATTGTGCAGCAGGTTTTCCCGCCGCAAAGCGCTTAGGGTAGACCTAGGTCGTAGACTCATAAAGTCGAAACGCTTTAAGGGGCTGTCTGCCCCCTCTTGGACTGCGTCCAATTCACCCCCGAGGATACTTTAGGGAAAATGGAATTACAGGAGCAGCGAATAGGCTTGCTCGTGGCGCAACAGGCGGATTTTCATTTCAACGCCGCCTTCACCGGAAAAACCGCCGATGCCGTTGGTTCCCACAACACGGTGACAGGGGATAATGATCGGGATCGGGTTGGAGCCGCAGGCCTGCCCGATGGGCTGTGCAGGGCAGTCAATTGCGCGGGCAAGATCACCATAGGTACGGGTTTCGCCCTTGGGAATTGCCAGCATTTGCCGGTAGACCTGTTGTTGAAACGGGGTACCTTGCGGGGCAAGCGGCAGGTCGAACCGGTCGAGGTCGCCAGCGAAATAGGCTTCCAGCTGATCAATGCCGCGTTTGAGCACCGCCGAGCGAAAGCCGCTGTTTTCCCCGTGCCAGAGAAGTTGGGTAATCCGGTCGTTTTCCTCGACCAGTCCCAGAATGCCGACAGGGGTGCGGAGCATGGCGGTGTTCATGGGGGGAGTTTTGGCCAAACCCGCAAGCTTTGCAAGGGGTTTGGCCGGTTGTTTAGCCCAGTGCCGTATCGCAGCGCCCGCAAACGCCTGCATGGCTGTGGGTGCCCACATCCGGCAGGATCTTCCAGCAGCGTTGGCATTTGTCGCCCTGCGCCTTGGCAAAGACCACGCCGACGCCGTCGATTTCCGGCAGGGTAAAGGCCCCTTCCGGCGCGCTGCCTGCTTGCAGGTCAACCGCAGAGGTGATGCAGATATCCGCGAAAGGCACGGCTTTCAGGGTTTCCAGCACAGCCGTATCGGCCACATAGACCACGGGGGCGGCCTCTAGCGAGGCGCCGATGACCTTGTCGCGACGCTGGATTTCAATGGCACCGGTGACGACGCGGCGCACGTTGCGGATGGAGTCCCATTTCGCCGCCAGCGCATCATTGCGCCATTCGGCCGGCGTTTTTGGGAAATCCTGCAGGTGAACCGAGCTGTCATCCCCCGGGAAGCGTTGCAGCCACACATCTTCCATGGTGAAACACAGGATGGGTGCGAGCCATGTGGTCAGCCGGTGGAAAATGATGTCCAGCACCGTGCGGGCGGCACGGCGTTCAAGACTGTTGTCGCCGTCACAATACAGCACGTCCTTGCGCACATCGAAATACAGGGCCGACAGATCCAGCGTGCAGAACTGGAACAACTGCTGGAACACGCCCTGGAAGTTATAGCTATTATAGCCATTTTCGACAATTTCGCTAAGTTCGGCAAGCCGGTGCAGGATCAGTTGTTCCAGCTCCGGCATATCGGCGATGGCGAGTTTTTCGCTATCGTCAAAGCCGGCCAGATTGCCCAGCATAAAGCGCAATGTGTTGCGCAGGCGACGATAGCTGTCGGCGGTGCCTTTGAGGATTTCATCACCGATGCGCTGATCCGAGGTGAAATCCGTTTGCGCCACCCAGAGGCGCAGAATATCGGCCCCGTATTGTTTGACGATTTTTTCCGGCACGATGGTGTTGCCGATGGATTTCGACATTTTCGCACCCTTGGCGTCCAGCGTAAACCCGTGGGTCACAACCGCCCGATAGGGCGCGCGGCCATTGGTGCCACAGCTTTGCAACAGCGACGAATGGAACCAGCCGCGGTGCTGGTCGGTGCCTTCCAGATAGACATCGGCGATGCCGTCCGGCGCGCCGTCTTCGCGGTCGCGCAACACGAAAGCATGGGTCGAGCCGCTGTCAAACCACACATCCAGAATATCGGTTACCAGCTGCCAGTCCTGTGCCGCCAGTTCGGCCCCGAGGAAGCGTTCGCGCGCCCCTTGGGCAAACCACGCATCGGCACCTTCTTCGCGAAAGACCTTGGCAATGCGGGCGTTAACTTCGGGATCGCGCAGCAATTCGACTTGCCCCTCCCCAACCTCGCGGATGAAACAGGTGAGCGGCACCCCCCAGGCGCGTTGACGCGACATTACCCAGTCGGGGCGGTTTTCGATCATCGAATACAGGCGGTTGCGGCCGGTTTTCGGGGTCCAGTCGACCTTGTCGATTTCGGTCAGGGCGCGGGTGCGGATGGTGTTGCCGCTGTCGCCCATGCCGTCATCCAGAGGCTTGTCGATGGCGACGAACCACTGGGGCGTGTTGCGGAAAATCACCGGCGCCTTGGAACGCCAGCTGTGCGGGTAGCTGTGGGTCACACGACCGCGCGCGATCAGGGCACCGGCCTCGACCAGCTTGGCGATCACGGCGGTGTTTGCCTTGCCCTCTTTGCCTTTGCGGTCGAACACCTGCAATCCGGCAAAGAAGGGGACGAATTCCTCAAACGCGGAATCCTCGTTGACGTTGTGGGTCATGCGGTCTGTCCAGCCGCGTTTGACGAAACATTCGTAATCGTCCGCGCCGTGGCTCGGGGCGGTGTGGACAAAGCCGGTGCCCGCGTCATCGGTGACGTGGTCGCCGTCGATCATCGGCACGTCGTAAGCCCAGAAATCATCCATATGGGCAAAGGGGTGTTTGCACACCAGTGGGGCCAGTTCATCGCCCGACACATCGCGCAGGCGTTTGAAACCGGTGACACGCGATTGTTTCAGCGCATCCGCCGCCAATGTGTCGGCCAGCACAAAACGGTCGCCCGCGTTGGTCCAGCTTTCGTCTTCGGTGGTTTCGACCTCGTACAGGCCATAGGCGATTTTCGGATTATAGGCGACGGCCTTGTTTTGCGGAATAGTCCAGGGGGTGGTGGTCCAGATCACGGCGCTGGCCCCGTCCAGATCCCCCGTTGCATTCACAAAAGGAAATTTCACCCAGATGGTGTGGCTCTTGTGGTCGTGATATTCGATCTCGGCCTCGGCCAGCGCGGTTTTTTCCACAGGCGACCACATTACAGGTTTGGAACCACGATACAGGCTGCCGTTCATCACGAATTTCATGAATTCCTCGGCAATCACGGCCTCGGAATTGAAATCCATGGTTTTATAGGGGTTTTCCCAATTGCCGGTCACGCCAAGGCGTTTGAATTCATTGCGCTGGATATCCACCCATTCATCCGCGAATTTACGGCATTCGCCGCGCAATTCGTTGATCGGCACGTCGTCCTTGTTCTTGCCCTTCTGGCGGTATTTTTCCTCGATCTTCCATTCGATCGGCAGGCCGTGGCAATCCCAGCCGGGGATATAGCGCGAATCGCGTCCCATCATTTGCTGGGAGCGCACGATGAAATCTTTCAGCACCTTGTTCAGCGCGTGGCCGATGTGCAAATGGCCGTTGGCATAAGGAGGGCCGTCATGCAGCACAAAAGGTTTGCGCCCTTGGCTGCGCGCTCGCAAGGTATGGTAAATATCCAGCCGCGCCCAGCGGTCCAGCCATTCGGGTTCGCGTTTGGGCAGGCCTGCACGCATGGGGAAATCGGTTTTCGGCAGGTTCAGGGTGTCTTTGTATTCGGGGGTATCGGCACACATGGTCGTGGCTCCGCATTGGTCAGGTATCTGGTTCTAAGAGCGGCGCGGGCAGTCCATACGCCTTATCCCGGCGGCTCAATCGTCAGAGCGCCGGGCTGATAATTCGAATTATAATTGCGAATATCATCTGCATAGGGCGGCTTATAGCGGGGCAAATGCGCCGCGTCCATAGCCTGCCGCGCCATTACGCAAACACGGGAATCTTCTACTGGTAAAACAACCGGGATGGGATTATCCTTTTTACCTTATAATCAAAAAACGAAACGGGAGAAAATTATGAAATCCACCAACTTATTACTGGCAACCAGCGTGCTATGTGCCATCGGAAGCATCAGTTTTGCACAATCCCTGTCGCGGGTTGCCACCATGCCGAAAGGGGCCGAAGTCACCGGCCTGATGGTAAACGGCATGGACGAGGTTTTTGTGACCGCACAGCACCCCGGCGGCAAGAATGCCCTGAAAGAGGGCGGCAAGCCTGCCATCATCGGCTATATCGCCGGCTTTGACACCACCACCCATTCCGCCCCCGATGTGGCCATCCCGCCCGAAGGCGAGCGCAGCACCATCAAGGTTTCCGGCGGCAGCTATGTCACCCTGGCCAACGCGGGCGATGCGCTTGGCGATGGCACGGTTCTGGGCGGTGTCTATGATACTTCGGGCAAGCTGATGTATGTTTCCAACGCCCCTGATTTCAACGGTTTTGTGCCACGCGGGGCCAATAAAGCCTATCTCTATACCGGCTGGGAAGGCGCTGGACGTGATGGGGCCAGCACCGTGACCCGCCTGCCGCTGAGCCGTGTTGACGGCAAATGGAAAGCCGATCCGGCGGGGGGCAAGACCCTTGACCTCAGCGGCATCGACGGCGCGCTTGTGGTTTGTTCCGGCGTTGTCACCCCCTGGGGCACGCCATTGATCGCCGAAGAGTATTTCTTTTTCAATTCGGCGGTCTGGAACCACCCTGACAATTTCGACGATGACGAACGCCCCGGGTACAAGGGCGGCAATGATGTGACCTACATCAAGCCCAAGAGCATGAATACCTATCTGGGGAAGATGTCGAACCCCTATCGCTATGGCTATCTGTTTGAAATCAACGATGCGGCTACGGACAGCGATTATTCGCTGGTGAAACACTATGCCACCGGCCGCCTGTCCCATGAAACCGCCGCCATTATGCCGGACGCCAAAACCCTGTACATGAGCGACGATGATTCGGCGAAATACAACTCCAAGAAATACAACACCGCGTCCGGTGGCGTGCTGTTCAAATTCGTGGCCGATGTAAAGGGCGACCTGAGCGCGGGCACGCTTTCTGCAGCCAAATTGACGCAAGACCCCACCGCCGACCCGCGTAAAGCCGGGTTTGACGTGGAATGGGTCACCCTTGCCCACGGCACCAATGAGCAGATTGCCGGCTGGATCGCGGAATATGACAATGTCACCGTGGCGGACTATAAAGAGGGCGAAACCAGCTATATCTCCAACGAGGACATTCAGAACTGGGCCGAGGGAAAATCCGGCAAAGACCTGAATGGTGATGGCAAAATCGGCAGCTATCCCGACGACCGCCCCGCCTTTCTGGAGAGCCGCCGCGCCGCAGCAGCCCTTGGGGCCACCAACGAGTGGGACAAGCTGGAGGGTATCACCTCGGCCGGTAACGATGTCTATATCGCGGCCTCGGCTCTATCCTGGACCATGGACAAATCATGGGGACAGCCGGACTGGATGACCGGTGCGCGTGATGAAAATGACGGTGGCGATATTGCCCTGAACAAGGAAGACTGCGGCGGCGTTTACAAAGGTACCACCGGCAATGATTACAACCTGACCCGGATTGATCCTTTCGTGATCGGCACCACCACCGAGGATGGCCGTTGTGACGAAGCGGGCATTGCCAACCCGGACAACATTCTGGCCATGGCAGACGGCACGCTGTTGATCGGCGAGGATGCCGGCAAGAAAAAGCATACGCTGGATATGGTCTGGCTGGCCAAATAAGCCTTTGCTGACCCATTGAAACGCCCGCCTGTGCAAACCGGCGGGCGTTTTGCCCTAAAAGATGATCTGGCGCATTGTCCTGCCCTGCCCTGCGCCGTATCCTGCACCCGACTCGCAACAACAAACGGCCTTGCCCCATGGATTATTTTGCTGCCCTTGCCGCGCTTGACTGGCACATAGAACTGGGCGCGGACGAGGCCATTTGCGACGCGCCTATCAACCGTTATGAGCTGCCCAAAGTCGCGCAAAAACCCAGGCTGCCGAAAATGGGGGCCGGTTCCAACATTGCCCCGATTGGCGACATGCCGGTTATTCCGCAGATACAAGAGGCCGGCGCCGATATTGCCCGCATCATGGCAGCCAAATGCAACGATCTGGTGGCGCTGCGCGATGCCATGGCGGTTTTTGACCATTGTTCCCTGAAAAAAGGCGCGCGCAACCTTGTGTTTAGCGATGGCCTGCCCACCGCCCGCCTGATGGTAATAGGCGAGGCCCCGGGCCGCGAGGAGGACCGCATCGGCAAACCGTTTGTCGGCAAGGCAGGGCAATTGCTGGACCGGATGTTTGCGGCAATCGGGCTGGCGCGCGGTGGCGAGGCCGAAAAAGGCGTCTATATCACCAACGTGATGCCATGGCGCCCGCCGAGCAACCGCGATCCGGAACCCGAAGAAATCGACATGATGTTGCCGTTTCTGGAACGCCACATCGCGCTGGCCGATCCCGAAGTCATTGTTTGCGTGGGTAATATTGCCTGTCAGGCGGTGCTGGGCAAACGCGGCATAACCCGCCTGCGCGGCAATTGGGACAGTGCTTTTGGCAAGCCGGTAATGCCCATGTTCCACCCTGCCGCCCTGTTGCGGGACAATCTTAAAAAACGTGACAGCTGGGCAGATTTGCTGGCTGTTCAGGCCCGTTTGAAAGGACACTGACATGAGCAAACGTGAATTCATCCCCGTGCGGATTGCGATCCTGACGGTTTCCGACAGCCGCTCGCTTAGGGAGGACAAATCCGGCGATGTGCTGGTGGGGCGTCTTGAAAAGGCCGGTCACATTCTGGCGGATCGCCAGATCGTCAAGGACGAGCGTGACCAGATAGCCGATCAGCTGCGCAAATGGTGTGCAGATGAAAATATTGATGTGGTGATTTCTACCGGCGGCACCGGCCTGACAGGGCGCGATGTGACGGTAGAGGCCCACCGCGATGTGTACGAGAAGGAAATCGACGCCTTTGGCACCTATTTCACCATGATTTCCGCCAAGAAAATCGGCACCTCTGCCATTCAGTCCCGCGCTTGCGGTGGCGTGGCACAGGCGACCTATCTGTTTGCGGTCCCCGGCAGCCCCGGTGCCTGCAAGGACGCCTGGGACGAGATTTTCGCCTATCAGCTGGACTACCGCCACCTGCCGTGCAATTTCATCGAAATGATGCCCCGCCTTGACGAACACCTGCGCCGCAAATGAACCGGTTTCACGCGCTGGGCGACTGGGTAGAGGCGGGCTGCGATGTGGCTGTGGTGCTGGCACGGGATGCGCTCGGGCGGGTGATGCTGCAATTGCGCGACGATTTTGACACCATCGCAAAGCCCGGCCACTGGGGCCTGTTTGGCGGTCATGTGGAGCCGGGCGAAAGCCTTGACGAAGCGGTAGCGCGCGAAATGGCCGAGGAAACCGGCCTGCAATTTGCGCATGCCGATTTCGTGCCCTTCGTGCGGCTGGTCTCTGGCAGTGGCATGCACCATTTCGCCTATAAATTAACGCCGGCGGTGGATGCGGCCAAGGTCTCCTTACAAGAGGGTGCCGGCTTTGCCTTTATCCATTCGGGGCAACTGGACCAGCTGCGCTTGCTGCCCGACGCGCGCCGCGTTCTGGACCATTACTTCGCAACTTTGTGACTGCGTCAGGAAAGCATTTGGTTTCTGCGCTTGGGGTGCTAAGTTCCTGCGCAGACCTTCCAACGGGAAAAACACATGAGATTTATGGCGCGCGGCCTGTTTGGCCTTGTTTTGCTGACGCTTACGCTGGGGATTTTGGCCCTTGCGGGCAAGGTGCTTGTGCAATCCGCACAGGAGAAAGCCGCCGGCAAACACCGGCCCCGCATTGCCAAGGAACGCGTTTTCAGTGTCGAGGTCGCACCGATCCGGCTGCAGGACTATGCGCCGGTCATTTCCACATTCGGCGAAGTCATCAGCGGCACCACTTTGGAATTGCGCGCCGCAGCCACGGGCGAACTGGTGCAGCTGTCGCCCGACTTTCGCGAAGGCGGCAAGGTCAAAAAAGGCGCATTGCTGTTTCAAACCGACCCATCCAACGCCCTGTCAAAAATGCAGCTCGCCAAAACCGAATTGGCCGAAGCCCGGGCCGATCTGACCGCCGCACAGCGCGATCTGGAAATCTCCAAGGCAGAGGTCGCCGCCGCCGAGGCCCAGTTGCAATTACGTCAACAGGCGCTGGAACGGCAAAAATCCTTGCGGGAACGGGGCATTGGCACCGATGCCGCCCTTGAAACCGCCGCCCTTGCCGCAGCCAGCGCGCGACAGGCTGTGCTGGCGCGCAAATTGGCGGTCTCCAAGGCCCAGAGCCGAATTGCCAAGGCCGACACCACCATTTCACGCCGCAAAATCGCCTTTGACGAGGCAAAGCGCGTGTTGGCGCGAACCACGGTTTATGCCGAATTTGACGGCGTCCTCAGCGGCGTGTCTGCGGTGCTTGGCGGGTTGGTCAATGCCAATGAAAAGCTCGGCTCGCTGATTGATCCGGGGGCGCTGGAATTGTCATTTCGGGTCTCCAACGCCGAATTCGCCTCTTTGGGGCAAGGCGGCAACCCGTTGCGCGGTGCCCCCGTCAGCGTGCGGTTCAACGGGCTGGATCATGCCCTGTCCGGACAGGTCGAACGGGTCAGCGCCGCCGTTGGCCAAGGCCAGACCGGACGCGAATTATTCGCCCGTCTGGAACCGAGCGCCGCCAAAACCCTGCGCCCCGGTGATTTTGTAACCGTGGAACTGTTCGAACCCGCCCTGAAACAGGTGGCCGTGATTCCGGCCAAGGCCGTTGCCGCCGATGGCGAGGTTTTACTGGTTGGCGAAGACAACAAATTGCAAGCCGCCCATGTGGACATCCTGCGCAAACAGGGTGAACAGCTGGTGGTGCGCGCGGACGCGCTTGCTGGTCGTTTGCTGGTGATGGCGCGCGCGCCGCAACTGGGGCCGGGTATTCGGGTAGAGCCGCGCGAAAACACCCGCGTGGGGGGCTAACCCATGCGCCAACTGCCAAAAGCTGCCGGCGGTATCCTCAGCTATTTCACCCGCCATCGCACCGCGTCAAACCTGTTGTTGGTGATGATGCTGGTGCTGGGTCTGGCTGCCAGCACGCAAATCAGGTCGCAGTTCTTTCCGGATGTGGTGATTGACAGCGTCACGGTGCGGGTCAAATGGCAGGGGGCCGGTCCCGAAGACGTGGACAAATCCATCGTTGCGGTGCTGGAACCTGCCCTGCTGTCGATCGAAGGCGTTCAGAGCAGCTCCTCGCGCGCGGTGCAGGGCAGCGCGCGCATCCGGCTGGAATTTGTGCCCGGCTGGGATATGGCGCGCGGTGCGGATGACGTAAAAGAGGCCGTGGGCGCCATCACCAACCTGCCCGAAGGGGCCGATGAGCCCACAGTGCGGCGCGGTGCCTGGCGGGATCGGGTGACGGATGTGGTGATCTCCGGGCCGGTATCGCCCGAACAGCTGGGCCGGTTTGCCGACGAGCTGGTCACCCGCCTGTTTGCGGCGGGGATCACCCGCACCACCATTCGCGGGGTTTCGGCACCGGAAATAGAGGTCACGGTGCCGGAGATTTCCCTGATCCGTAACGATATCTCCCTGCGCGAAATCGCTAATGTGATCGCCGCCGAAGCCGAAGCCGATCCGGCGGGGGATGTGGCAGGCGGGGCGGCACGGGTGCGCACCGGCATTGAAAAACGCACCGCCAAAGAGGTCGCCCAAATCGCCGTGCGCTCCAATACGGACGGTTCCAAGCTGCTGGTGCAGGACGTGGCTATTGTGCGCGAAAAGGGCGCGGCGCAAAGCCGGCTGTATTACGTGGGCGAGGATCCTGCCGTGTCGATCCGCGTGGACCGCGCCGACAAGGGCGACGCCATCCGCCTGCAAAAAGCCGTGCAAAAGGTGGCCGACGACATGCAGTTGACCCTGCCCGAAGGCGTCAAGGTGCAGTTGATCCGCACCCGCGCGCAGGCGATTTCGGACAGGTTGAATATTCTGGTGGACAACGGGCTGATGGGGCTGGGCCTTGTGCTGGCGCTGTTGTTTCTGTTTTTGAATGCGCGCACGGCCTTTTGGGTGGCGGCAGGCATTCCGGTGGCCATGTTCGCCGCCATTGCCCTGATGTATGCGGCAGGCCTGACCATCAATATGGTGTCGCTGTTTGGCCTGATTATTACCCTTGGCATCGTGGTGGATGACGCGATTGTGGTGGGCGAACACGCCGATTACCGCGCCCGCCATCTGGGCGAAGGCCCGATTGAAGCCGCCGAAAACGCCGCGCGGCGCATGGCTCCGCCGGTGTTTTCCGCCACCATCACCACGGTGATTGCCTTTCTGGCGCTGATCGCCATTGGCGGCCGGTTCGGCAGCCTGATTGCGGATATTCCGTTTACCGTCATTGTGGTTTTACTGGCCTCGCTGATTGAATGCTTCATCATCCTGCCCAACCACATGAGCCACGCGCTGGCCACTGTTGGACAACGCAAATGGTATGACGCGCCGAGCCATTATTTCAACGTCGGGTTCAACTGGTTCCGCAACGGTATTTTCCGCCGGTTCATGCGCTGGGTGCTGGTGTTGCGCTATCCTGTTCTGGCGCTGGTGGTGTTGGCATTGGCCAGCCAGTTGGCCCTGTTCAACAAGGGCGAAGTGCGCTGGCGGTTCTTCAATGCACCGGAGCGTTCTTCACTCTCGGCCAATATTGCCATGCTGCCCACCGCCACCCGCGACGACACCCGCGACATGGTGCGCGAATTGCAACGTGCCGTGGCGGAGGTCTCGCAAACCGCCCAAGAGAAACACGGGCTGGATCCGATCACCTTTGTTCTGGCAGAAGTCGGCGGCACCACAGGGCGCGGGATTGCCGGCACGGATACCAAGGACAAATCCCTGCTCGGCTCGCTTGCCATTGAATTGATCGATGCGGATGCGCGCCCGAACTATAGCGCCTTTGAAATTCTGGCCGATATCAAGGCCGCTGTGAAAAAGCATCCCAAACTGGAAATCATGTCGTTCCGCCGGCACTATTCCGGCCCCGGTGGCGATACGCTGGATGTGCAGTTTTACGGGGCCGATGCCACCACGCTCAAGGCCGCAGCAGAAGCGCTAAAGCAGGCGGTGGCGCAATATCCGGAGGTCACGGGCGTGGAGGACAACCTGCCCTATGACAAACAGGAACTGGTGCTGGAGCTGACCGCGCAGGGCAAGGCGCTTGGCTTTGCCATTGATGACATCGGGCGCGAGCTGCGCAACCGGCTGAACGGGATCGAGGCCGCGTCTTTCCCCGTGGGGGCGCATACGGGAAAAATCACCGTGCGCTTGCCGGAGTCCGAATTGGGGCGGGGCTTTTTGCAAACCACACATCTGCGCAGCAAATCCGGTATTTATGTGGCGCTGTCCGATATTGTCAGCGTCAAAACCCGGCTGGGCTTTTCGGTGGTGCTGCGGGAAAACGGCATCCCGCGCATCTCGGTAAACGGAGCGATTTCACAGGATGACGCGGCACGTGCAGAGCTGATTGAAAACGACATTCGCAACAATATCCTGCCGCGCATACAGCGCGAAATGGGCGTAGAGTGGCAATTGGGGGGGCAGGCCGAACAGGAAAAGGATTTCCTGTCCGACGCGATGCTGGGCTTTGGCCTGTGTCTGCTGGGGATTTACCTGACCTTGACGTGGATTTTCGCCAGCTGGACCCGCCCGCTTGTGGTGATGGCGGTGATCCCTTTCGGGTTGATCGGCACGATTTATGGTCATTATGTGTGGAATGTGCCGCTGTCTATGTTCTCGGTTGTGGGGCTGATCGGCATGAGCGGGATCATCATAAACGACAGTATTGTTCTGGTGACCACTATTGACGAATACGCCGAAAACCGCGGGTTGTTTCCGGCAATCGTGGATGCGGTCAGCGACAGGTTACGGCCGGTCCTGCTGACCACGCTGACCACGGTTTTAGGCCTGTTTCCCCTGATGTATGAAACCTCGCGGCAGGCGTTGTTTTTGAAACCGACGGTAATCACCCTGTGCTTTGGCCTTGGCTTTGGTCTGCTGGTGGTGCTGCTGGTGGTGCCAGCACTTGTGGTGGTGCAAAAGGATGTGAACCGCCTGTTCACCAGCTATCGGCGCGGGGTGTTTGGGGCGCGCAAAGGCCCGCATCGGGTGATTATGACGCTGGCGACACTGGCCAGTGGCGGGCTGTTGGCGGCAACTGTCGGGTATCTGGTGGTGACCGGCACGCTGGCCCCGTGGATCGGCAGCCTGCCGGTGCTGGGTGCGCTCCCGGGCAGCATGGCCGCCATGGCGGTTCTTGCTGTCGGTCTGCTGGGCATTCTGGTCGCGGCGCTCTTGCTCAGCGCGATTGCAAAGCCCCCTAGCCGGCGCAGCCTTTGATTTCGGTGACTTTATTGCCGTTGAACACGGTCAGACGCAACCGGCTGCGGTCCAGCGCAAAAGGCGTATCCCCGAAGGAGTAAAGCTCTGCTTTGGTATTCAGATTGCGACCTTTGGCCGAGGTCGCCCCGACATCGACCCACACATCATCATGGGCGTATTCAATCACCGTCACCGGCGCGGCGGCGGGCGTCTGTTTCATTTCCACAACCGACGAAATGGTGAAACCGTCATCGGTGGGGCGAATATCGCAGCGGGCGGATTTCACCCCGCCCTGACGCGCACTTCCCGGACCGGCGGCAAGAGCCGCACGAATGGCCTTGCGGTTTTGCGGATGATCACGGGGCAATTCGGCGCGAAACGAGGCGCTGGCCGGAATGCAAACATCCGAACACACCCCGAAATCAATCTCTCCTGAAAGGGTGATTTTCTGCCCGTCATTGGCGGCCATGAATTCGATCGGCAAGACCAGTTCATGCTTGAACCCGATGGTTTGAATACCGTCTTTGACAAACACCTTTGGCGCTGGCCAGTGAAACGCCACCGCTTTCAGGTTTTTGGACCCCCCCCAGCGAAACTGCGGCGGGATACCGTTGCCACCGGGCGCGCGCCAGTAGGTTTTCCAACCATCCTTCAGCCGGATACGCAGCGCCGCCATATGGGTGCCTTTGGCCGTGCGATACCCCGGCAGGATATCCACAGAGGCAACACCCTGCACATCATATTGTTGCGCCACAACCGGCACAGGAGCCAGCAAAGCAGCACCGATAACAAAGGAGTAGGCCAATCGCATCTTTTTTCCCATTCTTGATCCATGGCAAAGATAGGCATTATTTTCAAAAGGTGAAGTCACATTCCGGAGATTGCTTTTTGTCCCCTTGCAACTGCCCCCCAAGAGGCCCATTGTTATAGTATGGAAACCAAAAAAGACCTGCCGCATCTAGATGGAAAACTGCTGATTGCCATGCCGTCCATGGGCGATCCGCGATTCGAAAAATCCGTCATTTATATCTGTGCCCATTCCGGCGACGGAGCCATGGGGCTGATTATCAACAAACCGGCCAAAGACCTGAAATTTACCGATCTGCTGGAGCAGCTGAAAATCAAGGCAGACCGCCCGATTGAAGGCATTGATGTGCATTACGGCGGACCGGTGGAATACGGTCGCGGCTTTGTGCTGCACACGCGCGATTACGACAGCGAGGATTCCACCCTGACCGTGAATGACGAATTCGGCATGACCGCGACGCTTGATATTCTGGAAGCCATTTCCAACGGCGAAGGACCGGAGGCCTGTTTGCTGGCGCTGGGATATGCGGGTTGGGGACCGGGGCAGCTCGAGGATGAAATCCGCGCCAATGGCTGGCTGACCTGTGATGCGGATCCTTCGCTGGTGTTTGACAAAACGCCCAAAGGCAAATGGCTGGCCGCACTGGAAACGCTCGGAATTGATCCGCGCATGTTATCCGCAGCCGGTGGCAGCGCCTAATTCTCGATATCGGCC
>JALWOO010000497.1 GCA_027083485.1 Amylibacter sp.
CGCTTGGCGCTTTGGCAGAGCTGGAATGCGGCCTTGAGTGCGGGTCATTGGCGGCTTTGGTGGAGCGGTTTGAAAGCGGTGCCTTTTCGGCGGGCGATTTGATTGCTTTGCTTAGCGCGGGATTGCGCGGGGCCGGTTGGCAGGGCAGCGCCGCCGATCTGGCCAGGGCCGAGGTGGCAGGCGGCCCGATTGAGGCGGCGACAGCGGCGGGGCGTTTGTTGAAACTGGCCTTTAGCCTGCCGGAGTAGGGCATGTTTGACTGGCCTCAGTTGATGGCGTTGGGGTTGCATCAGTTGCGCCTGACGCCGGCGGTGTTCTGGAACCTGACACCGGTGGAATTAACCATCATGGCGGGCGGTTTGCCCGGGCGGGCACCTGTGGTGACGCGCGGGCGTCTGGCGGAGCTGTGCGCTGCCTTTCCTGATGAAAAAACGGAGTAGAAAATGGCGGATTTTGAAACCCAGCTGGATCAGCTGGATGGACAGCTCGGGGCCTTGGAAGGGGCGTTGAGCACGGCCACCGGAATGACGGTGAGCTTTCAGCGGGAATTGCTGGGCATGCAATCGAGCATTTCGCTTGCCGAGAAAGAGGCGCGCGGGTTTTCCCGGTCCCTGAGCCGTGGCTTGCGCGGGGCCTTTGGGGATCTGGTGCTGGAGGGGGCGAAACTGTCGGATGTGCTGGGGAATCTGGCGCAACAGATGATCCGCAATTCCTTTAATCAGGCGATTTCGCCGGTCACCAATGCCCTTTCGGGGGCGATCACCGGCGGGTTGGGCAATCTGTTTGGCGGCCTGTTCGGATCGGCCAATGGCAATGCCTTTGCGGGTGGGCGGCAAACTGCCTTTGCTGCGGGCGGGATTGTGAGCGGGCCGACGGTGTTTCCGATGCGCGGGGGCACCGGATTGATGGGGGAAGCCGGACCCGAAGCGATTATGCCGCTGAGCCGCGGGGCGGATGGCAAGCTGGGGGTGCGCGGCACGGGCGGCGGCGCGACCACGGTGGTGATGAACATCACCACGCCCGACGTGCAGGGGTTCCGGCGCAGTCAGGGGCAGATCGCGGCGCAGATGAGCCGTGCGCTGGGGCGCGGCAACCGCAACCGATAGCAGGAGGACGGAGCGATGAATTTCCACGAGGTGAGATTTCCCGCATCGCTGAGCTTTGGCTCGGTCGGCG
>JALWOO010000498.1 GCA_027083485.1 Amylibacter sp.
GGGGTTGAAAATGCGCTTCTTTGGTCTGGGGGCCAAGGTGATGCAGAAACTCGGCGTGGATACACAGTTGTTGGCCGCGGCCGACATCTATCCGGCGCTGGAGCGGGGCACCATTGATGCCACCGAATTTTCCATGCCGGCGATTGATCTGAAACTGGGCTTCTACCAGATTGCCAAGCATTATTATTTCCCCGGCTGGCATCAGCAATCCACCCTGCTGGAAATGATGATCAACATGGACAAATGGAATGCCATGGACGCGCAACAGCAGAAGATCATCACCACTGCCTGCCGCGCCAATGTGGCAACCGGTCTGGCCGAAGGCGAAGCCCTGCAGGCCAAGGCGCTCAAGGAACTGGTCAGCAAAGGCGTGACCTTGCACAAATGGTCCGATGCCGATCTGGCTGTGTTCGAAGAAAAGTGGAACGAAGTTGCCGCAGAGCAAGCCGCCAAGAACGAGGACTTTGCCCGTATCTGGAAATCCATGCAGGATTACCGCAAAGAATACAAACTGTGGAAAGACTACGGTTTCCTGAAGTAAAACACCCGACGGTCCGGCGTTTGTGCGTCGGGCCGTTTTTCCTGCGGCAAAGGGGCATTCAAAATGCAGAGTTTATTATCCTTGAGCGCGAGGCTCGATCAAATACTGGCGTTCATTGCCGGTATTGCAAAATGGTCCGGCCTGTTGCTGGTTGTGGTGGTCTGTTATGATGTCTCCACCCGTTACCTCGGGGTGCCAAAACCCTTTGGTCTGAATTCAACCATGGTGCAGGAGTCCGAATACTGGCTGCACTCCTATTTCTTTACGCTGGTGCTGGGCTATGCCTATATCAAAGGCGCGCATGTGCGGATTGATCTGCTGCGGGATGCCTTTTCCCCGCGAGGCAAATATTTCATTGAGCTGCTGGGCATTCTGCTGTTCCTGCTGCCTTATCTGGCGGTGGTGATCTACTATTCCTCTGCCTATACACATGTGTCTTTTCTGGAAGGCGAGGTTTCCAAATCCATCATCGGGCTGCCCTATAGCTGGGCGCTGAAAATCACCATTCCGATCATGTTTATCCTGATGGGGCTAGCGGGCATTTCGCAACTGATCAAGGTTGTCGCCGGACTGGCTGGAAAATTGCCGCCCGAACAGGCCGATGAAATTCTGGGCGGGGAGATATAACATGGGC
>JALWOO010000499.1 GCA_027083485.1 Amylibacter sp.
GCCTCTTCAATATGATCCGCTTCGGTTTTTTCGATTTCGGCCATGGCGGTATCCTTCAGCGTAGACAAAGCATTCACTCCTTGCTATAGGGCAACTTCCTGCACTTCTGCAACTCTAACTCTAGAAAGGTGGTGACACCACATGCAGGTATCGGTTCGTGACAACAATGTCGATCAGGCGCTTCGTGCCCTGAAGAAGAAACTGCAACGTGAAGGCGTGTTTCGTGAAATGAAGCTCAAGCAACATTACGAAAAACCTTCCGTTAAAAAAGCCCGTGAAAAGGCCGAAGCAGTTCGCCGTGCGCGCAAGCTGGCTCGTAAAAAAGCACAGCGCGAAGGTCTCCTCTAAGGAAACCACACAGCACCGAAAAATTAGAACCCCCGGCATTCCCGGGGGTTTTGTTTTGCGCAGGCGTCGCATTCCCCGCCTCCACGTAAGAGCGGGCTTATGCAGAGGCTTGTTGTTGATTTTCTAAAGCGGCCAGACGTTCCTGAAATTCTCCCGCTTCGCGCCGCGCGGCACCAAGCCCTTCCATGGCGGCGGCCAGTTCGGCCTCTGCCTGGGTGAGCTTGTTGGTCAGCTCCCATTCCCGTTGTTGCAGATAGGTCATGGCCTGATCGCGGGCTTCTTCTGCCTCGTGCAGGCGGTTGGCCAGATCGTCGATTTCAGAGACATTCACCGAATTGACGCTGTTCAACCGGCCATAGGCCCACCGCAAGATCCACCCGGCCAGAAAGGTAAGGAAAAAAGCCAGCGAAATAATTACGACCAAACTAGTTCTGTCCATCGGTTTCTTCCTCTTTTTCTATGAGCTTAAAAGCAATGCGCCGGTTTTTGGCGCGGCCTTCTTCTGTTTTATTGTCTGCAATCGGTTTTTCTTCGCCATAGCCTTTGGCGGTGAGGCCAGACACCGAGACGCGGCGTTTCAACAAGGCATCAACAACGGCCTCTGCCCGGATCTGGGACAGGCGTTTGTTGGTGCCTTCGCTGCCCTGACTGTCGGTGTGGCCTTCAACTTCGAATTTCGCATCGGGACAATCCCGAATAATTTCTGCAATTGCATCAATAACACCCTGACTCCCTGCTTCTATCGTGGTTGACGATGGGGCAAAGACTATCTGATGTTCCGTTAACACGGCATTAATTTGGCGCGAACATTCCGGACCGGAAAGTTT
>JALWOO010000500.1 GCA_027083485.1 Amylibacter sp.
GCTCACCGCGCTGCAAGGGTTGATCATTGTGCGCCACGGGCCGCGTTTCTTTGCCGATTTCCTGAACATCGGGCAGATATCCCAAGGGCAGGTCGGCTTTGGTGCCGGGGCCATGGTTACCCTGCTGGCGCTGCTGTTTATCCTGACCACCGGCATTGCCGCCATGGGCAAAGGGCGGGGCGATGCCTTTGTTGTGGGGCTGATCGGGCTGATTATCGCGCTGGTCAGTGTGTTTGTGTTTTATCCGGTGTTTCACATCCTGATACAGGCGTTTTTGACCCGTGATGGCACGCTTGACCTCGGGGCGTTTTTGCCACGGTTCTTTTCTGCCGATATCTGGGGTCTGGGCTGTTTGACCGGCGGCAGTTGTGGGCCGGCGATCAACTCCGTTATTCTGGCCACCATGACAGGTGCGGGCACAACCCTGCTGGGCCTGTCCTTTGCGCTGATATTCACCCGCACCCAGTTCAAGGCCAAACCCCTGTTGCGGATGCTGACGGTTATTCCGATCATCACCCCGCCCTTTGTGATCGGCCTTGCGCTGATCCTGCTGTTTGGCCGTACCGGCGCGGCAACGGCGCTGTTTGCGGATCTGTTCGACATCCCCAAATCCCGCTGGATTTACGGCTTTGGCGGGGTCTATCTGGCGCAGATGCTGTCCTTTACGCCAATTGCCTTTCTGGTGCTGATCGGCGTGGTCGAAGGCGTCAGCCCCTCTATGGAAGAAGCCAGCCAGACCCTTGACGCCAACCGCTGGCAAACCTTCCGCTATGTCTCCCTGCCCCTGATGCGCCCCGGTCTGGCGAATGCGTTTTTGCTGGGCTTTATCGAGAGTCTGGCCGATTTCGGCAATCCGCTGGTGCTGGGCGGCAATTTCAGCGTGCTGTCCACGGACATCTATTTCGCCATCATCGGAGCCGTGGCCGATCCGGGCAAGGCGGCCGTGCTGGCGATTGCCCTGCTGAGCCTGACACTGGGCGCGTTCCTGATCCAGCGCCGCTGGGTGGGCAGCAAATCCTATGCCACCGTCACCGGCAAGGCCGATTCCGGCCAGCACGCCGCCCTGAACCCGCTGCTGAAAACCGTCTGTTACGCCACCGCCCTGCCCTGGGCGGCCTTTACCGCTGTGGTCTATTCGATGATTATCTTTGGCAGTTTTGTGAAGCTCTGGGGC
>JALWOO010000501.1 GCA_027083485.1 Amylibacter sp.
GTTATAAATTATGTATTCGTATTTTTTCATATCATTTCTTGATTTTTAATGTTGCACAACTATCGTATATAAAGAACAACTCGGTCTGTAGCTGGCGAATAGGAAGGGATTCCCCCATTCCAAGGGGCGTTGCTACCTATTGAGTAATACCAGTTACCGTGGTTAACACTTCCGTCAAGGAATGTAGTTGAACCACTTTTTTCTAGACCTCCCCATAGGTTTGCTGTTGAACCAATGCTTATTGGAACATATCCTGCTACAGGATTAGTTGGAGAACCTCCACTTCTAGGGTCAAATGTTTGTTTCCAATGGTTGGTTACGTTGAATTGAGAATAATAGATTCTAAATTCGTATGCTGTTGCACTTTTAAGCTCGTCTATTTTTCTTAAAATAGAGTATTTATTGGTTGTTAAACCTGGCGAATTAACGTTATAAAAGTCGGCTTCATTGTCATCTGTCCAGTAACCTCCAGCTGTATTGTGATTAAATACGAGTGTCCAACCTCCTCCGTTGTTGGTCATGTCGCAATAGCAATTGTAGGGGGCGTTAGCTCCATTCCCGTCAGAGTCAATCAGATATATACCATCGGTTGTATATCCTGCGTTGTAATATTCTAAGCAATTTTTCTTTACTATAGAAACGGGGATGGAAACATTACAAGAGAAAATAGAGCCAGAAAGTGTTATGGTAATGTTGTCAACTCCCGTGTTTACAGGAGTTCCGCTACCTGATAAGGTTACGGTTTGTATTCCTACGCTAGCAAAAGAGCCAGAGGCAGTAAAAGAGTAACCGTTAACGGTATTGGTAGAAATAGTATATGCACCAGGTATTTCTACATTCACATCGATAGTCAAGGTGTTACTGGCACTTAGTGCAACACCTTTGTAATAAGTCCCATTTACTGCAATTGTACCACATATTAAAGTATTCTTAGCGGAAGTTAAGCACGAAGACCAAGCTGTTCCATCGTAAAATTGCAGACAGGTTTTATCGGTATTGTATAGCATTAGACCTGCGGCGGGAGATGGTATAGCATCTCTTTGTGCAGTTGTCATTCTAGGGGGTAAAAATCCAGCACTTGTGCTTTTTATATCTAAGGCAGCTGATGGGTCAGCAGGAGCTCCTGTGGCGTTTATTCCAACGTTTTGATCAAAAACACCAATTAGAATAAGG
>JALWOO010000502.1 GCA_027083485.1 Amylibacter sp.
ATCGGAATCCCCCGCCCATTATCGCGGATCATCACCGAGTAATCTTCCAGCAACTCCACCTCGATCCGGTTGGCATGCCCCGCCACCGCTTCGTCCATCGAGTTATCCAGCACCTCAGCCACAAGGTGGTGCAGGGCGCGGCTATCCGTGCCGCCAATATACATGCCGGGCCGCTTGCGCACTGGCTCCAGCCCTTCCAGCACCTCGATGGAGGCGGCGTCATAATCATTAGAGGCGGCATCTTCATTGAAGAGGTCGTTTGCCATAGCTCGATTCCTTTTTTGGCACATTATGGCAGAAAGGGCAGGGGGGCGACAACATATAGTATTGCGTTAGGCATCCTCGGGCCTCAAAAAACGCGACCCTTTCCAGTAAAGGTTGCCAATGCGGGTGATGCTCAGTCTCATATCATAAAAACACGCCCCCTTGATCACCATCCCGAGATCATGCAAAAAAACCGTTGACCTTCCAGCCGCTAGAAGCATCAATGATCCCTAAAAAGGGGAATCGATTGGACCTATCATTACAGGCGCTCATCTGGCTGCCTATCGGGCTGGGCCTGCTCGGCTTTATCGAGCCGTGCACCATCGGCGGGCATTTGCTTTTTCTAGACACCCAGAAAGACCGCAGCGCAGCGGAAAAAGCCCGCGCTGTATCCGTCTTTATCATCGTCAGGTCGCTCACCGCAGGGGCCTTCGGCGCTGTCATAGCCTTCATCGGGCAAAAGCTGATCGGGGTGCAAACCGGCATTTGGCTGGTCTTTGGCATCCTTTATTTGCTCATCGGCCTCGCCTTCATCCTTGGCCGTGCAGGCCTCATCAAAAAGCGCATCGAGCTTGCCCCCGCCACATGGAAAAAGGCGCGCAATCCCGCCATCCTCGGCCTCGCCTTTGGCCTCAATATTCCGGCCTGCGCCGCCCCCATCCTGTTTGGCCTGCTTGGCCTTGCCGCCACCTCCGGCACGGTGCTCACCGGCTTCTGGATGATGTTTCTCTTCGGCCTTTTCCTCTCCGCCCCCTTGGCCGTATTTGCCCTCATCCCGAGGCTCGCCAGCTCGCTAGACCGCTTCGCCAATTGGCTCAAAGGCGCGCGCTGGCTCATCGGCGCAGTGTTCGTGCTGCTCGGCCTCTGGTCGATATACTTCGGCCTCTTTGTTGACCCCGCCAACTGGAC
>JALWOO010000503.1 GCA_027083485.1 Amylibacter sp.
CATCGACCGCTGGACCGATCTGATCCGCGAGGACCGGATCAGCCATCTGGAAATCGCCCAGCAGATACTGGAGGAATCCGGCTATACCGATCACTGGAAAAAGGACAAAACGCCCGAGGCTCCGGGTCGGTTGGAAAACCTTAAGGAGTTGGTCAAGGCGCTAGAAGAATTCGAAAACCTGCAAGGGTTTCTGGAACACATCAGCCTGATCATGGAAAACGAATCCGACGACCAGACCGAAAAAGTATCCATCATGACCCTGCACGCGGCCAAGGGGCTGGAATTTCCGGTGGTGTTCCTGCCGGGTTGGGAGGACGGGTTGTTTCCCTCGCAACGTTCCATGGATGAAAGCGGGCTTAAGGGGGTCGAGGAAGAACGCCGCCTTGCCTATGTGGGGATCACCCGGGCCGAGGCGCTTTGTACCATCAGCTTTGCCGCCAACCGGCGGGTGTTTGGCCAATGGCAATCCAGTCTGCCGTCGCGATTCATTGACGAACTGCCTGCCGAACATGTGGAGGTGTTGACCCCGCCGGGACTGTATGGCGGCGGGTTCGGCGCGGCGGCGCCGGCGATGGAAAGCAAAATCGAAGCCAAAGCCGCCCGTGCCGATGCCTACAATTCACCGGGCTGGAAACGCATGCAGGCGCGCACATCGCGGCGCGGGGCGGCACAACCGGCCAAACCTGTGGTGATCGAAGCAAAGCCGGTCAGCAGTTTCGGGCTGGGCGATCGGGTGTTCCACCAGAAATTCGGCTATGGCGCGGTGATTGCGATTGAGGGCGACAAGCTGGAGATCGCCTTTGAAAAGGCCGGCACCAAAAAGGTTGTCGCCAGTTTTGTCAGCGGTTCGGACGACATCCCGTTTTAAGCCAGTCGTTTGCTAATGTTTGCGCCATTTTATCCAACCGGGCGGGGGAAAATGCCAGTGGCTGTGCCTTGGGATAGGAGACGGGGGCAAACAACGTGTGTTGACTGGCAAAAAACCGCTGTCTCACCCATTCATTGGAGTCACGAAAAGCGGTTTCATAGTTTCGGGCCAGTTCTGGCGGAGGGACATAGCGCGGCCCCGAGGAATAGTTTCGCTCAAAATACGCCAGTAAACCCTTCCGGGCCGGATTTGGGCGGTTGTCCGGCAGCGTTGCCGGAATAAGGCGGTTGACCCGCGCCAATAGCGCCAGCCCAAGCTGATCCAAGGTTTTATTGGCAGGCTCTGGAATGCTATAGCCTTGCGCGGGTTCGTTGCAAGCATGCATGAAATCGCTCAATAAGCTGTTTTCCCTGAAACGGGCGGTTTCGAACAGGCGGATGCGCAGGGTCTCTAAACCAAAAGCCGCTCCCCATGTTTCGATGGTTTGCCGGTGGTTTACGGTGGCATTCCAATAAGGATCACTTGGTGGCGGCGGCGCATTTAGGGTATTTCCAGCCTTGATTGCGGTGGAATACAAGGACACCGCAGTCGCCAACGGGTCGCGGATATACAAAACGATGGTGATGGATGAGAAAAGCCTGCGAAGGAAACGGGCAAGCGCCCGGATTTCGCGCGGGTCACGCAGGCGGCTATGCAGGTGTTCGGATGATATAATGACTTTATCGGGCCGATGGTGGGCAAGCTCGGCCAAAAAAACCTGTTTCCAGCGGATGACGGCATTTTGCCTTTTTTGCGGGTCGTGCAAATTGAGCGCTGACAGAAAATCATCCACATGGTCTTCAGCCAGAAACATCGCCGGAAATTTGCGATGGTTACCACGCCCCAGACTGGCGGGAATCATGGTTCCGGCGTTGCGAAATACCTGCCGGTTTTCGTACAGGAATTGTTGTATCGAGGTGGTGCCGGTTTTTTCCGTACCGATATGAAGAAAAACATGCACCGTGGTGGTATCCTTAAAGGCCAGATTGCGCGTGTACAGGTTGCAGTTTTACGGGTGATAAGCCAGCAATTTATGCAAGGGGCCGGAAGCTGCGCATAAAAAAGGCCGCCCCGCAGGGCAGCCTTTGAAACCGGATCGGTCGGGGTGATTAAAATCCCAGACCTTCGTATTTCTTTTTGAACTTGGAAACACGGCCACCAGTGTCCATCAGGCGCGAGTTACCGCCGGTCCATGCCGGATGTGCAGAAGGATCGATGTCCAGCGCCAGCACGTCGCCCTCTTTTCCATAGGTGGAACGGGTCTGATAGGTGGAACCATCGGTCAGTTTGACCGTGATCATGTGATAATCGGGGTGAATGTCTTTTTTCATGTCTTTTCTCCAGCAAGCGGGACTGACCGGGTGGCGGCATTATCCGGGCACCCGTCGCCCCAAGGGGCTTATTTAGCGTCTTTTTTCGGGCGGTAGTTTGTCTTCTCTGCGATACGGGCAGATTTGCCGCGACGCGAGCGCAGGTAGTACAGCTTGGCGCGACGAACGCGGCCACGGCGTACAACTGTGATGCTGTCGATGTTGGTGGAATACAGCGGGAACACACGTTCAACGCCTTCACCAAAAGAGATTTTGCGTACAGTGAAAGCGGCACCAATGCCGTTGCCACCGTTACGGGCGATGCAAACGCCTTCGTAGTTCTGTACACGAGAGCGGCTGCCCTCGACGATTTTATAGCCAACGCGAACGGTGTCGCCTGCCTTGAAATCCGGGATATCTTTGCCAAGAGCGGCAATTTGCTCGGCTTCGAGCTGTTCAATGATGTTCATCGTCTTTTCCTTTTGCTCACCGTTTTTCCGGCGAAGTTTTTGCGGTCCTCATAGCTCTTGGTCTTCATTCGGGTCCCTACTTTCGTAAGCCCGCCAGAGGTCAGGACGACGTTCCTTGGTTAAAGCCTTCGAGCAGTCGGTTCGCCATTTGGCGACATTCGCGTGATGACCGGAGAGAAGCACTTCCGGTATCTTGCGACCCTTCCATTCTGCGGGCCTTGTGTACTGGGGATGCTCTAGCAGACCATCGGAGAAAGACTCCTCGCGCGCCGACTCAGCGTTCCCAAGCACGCGCGGTATAAGTCGAACCGTGGCATCAATCAAGGCCTGAGCGGCAATCTCTCCTCCTGTCAGGATAAAATCGCCCAAAGAGACCTCGACCACGTTGTATTCCTGCAAAACCCGTTCGTCCACGCCTTCAAAACGGCCACACAGAAGTGTGACGCCTTTTGCCTGTGCCAGACGCTGGGCGATACCCTGATTGAAGGGCACACCGCGCGGCGACAGGTAGATTACCGGCCAGTCATTGGCGTCTATCGGTGTGCCCTGACGGGCCTGTTCAAAGGCGGCACCGACCACATCGGCGCGCAGCACCATGCCCGCGCCGCCACCGGCAGGGGTGTCGTCCACATCGCGGTGTTTGCCGATGCCGAAATCCCGCAGGTTGATGGTTTCCAGCGCCCAAAGCCCGTCTTGCAGGGCCTTGCCGGTCAGCGATTCGCCCAGCACCCCCGGAAAGGCATTCGGGAACAGGGTAATTACCTTGGCCTTCCACGCGCCGGCCAGTTCGGGGCGGTCGGTGATCACCTCGCGCGGCTTGCGCGAGGCGCTGATCGCAAGGCGGCCATGGCTGCGGGTCCGGTTGCGCGATTTCATGCCTTGGGATTTCGGTTTGTTTTCTTCGGTCATTCTTCCTTGTCCCCTTCACCGGGGCGCAGGCCGTAGGGCAGATCGACGATCACCCGTTTGGCGGCCAGATCAACCGTTGGCACGACTTCCAGCGTAAAAGGCACCAGCAGGCTGCCTTTGATGTCTTTGCCGGTCACTTCCAGAATGTCGCCGGCACCATGGTTCAGCACGGCCTTGATCCGGCCAATACTTTCGCCGCCGGTATCCACCATTTGCAGGCCGACCAGATCGGAGTGGTAAAATTCGTCATCGGGCAGGGAAGGCAGCCTGTCGCGATCCACAAACAGGCGGGTGCCGCGCAGGGCGTCGGCCTGATCCTTGTAGCGGATACCCTTGATCTTGGCGGCAAAGCCGGTTTTCACAGGACGGGTCAGGGTCAGATCAAAGCTCTGGCTGTCGTCCTCGTTGGTCAGGGGGCCATAGCTGTCGATGTCAGCGGGATTGGCACAGAAGGATTTCACGCGTACCTCGCCTTTGACGCCAAAGGCCCCCATGATTGCGCCAACGCAGATTTTCTTGTTATTCGCCATGTCGGTTTTCTTTCAATGCGGCTTCTTTGGCGGCCTTGAGCCGCGCGCCGCGCAAATTGGAGCGATTCAGGTGCAGGTAAGTATCGCGTAAATCGGCCCTAGGGCCAATGTTGGATTTCGGGGCCGGTTTCATGCGCGCCCGCTTGCGTGGCGGGATGTTCAGCAGATCGAGCAGCGGCGCGGCGGGGCCTTCGGGGCGGTCGCGCGCGGTTTCGAGCGCCGCCGTGACCACCGGATCGGGCAGATAGTCGGCCAGACGGGCGGCCTCCTCGGCAGGGCTGAGAAGATCGGTGAATGCGGCGCGAAAGGTTGCGTAATCCTCGGGTAGTTTGATCGAACGCAGCAAATGGCCGTGGATGCTTTGGATCCAGGCCTCTTTTTCCCGTGTGGTCAGGAAGAAAGTCACGCGGGTATCGGGGCCGAACCGGCGGCGGACCTCTTCGGCGATTACCGGCAGCAGGGCGCGGGCGGAACGTTGATAATTCTGGATGCGTCGCCCGCCGATGGTTTTGTGGCCGGGCATACCGCCAGTAAAGGTTTCACGCGACAGCACGATTTGCGGTGACGGGTCCACCGTTTGCAAAAACCGGCGCAGGGAGCGGCGGAACCGCCACAGCCGCCAGCGAAACGGGCGTTGTGCATAGATGCGGGCGTGGGCACCGGCGGCAAGGAAATCCATCTTGCCGAAATACTGGCAATCCGGTTTCAGAATACGCCGGTTGCGGGCCATGAAATCCTGAAGGCTGGTGGTGCCGGTTTTGTGGAAACCGGCGTGGATGATGACATGGGGCGCGGCCATATCAGACCTCGCGCCAGCGGGCCAGCGACGGGTCGCGGACCTCCCAGCCCAGCTTTTGCAATTCGGGGCTGTCGGTCTGTTCCTGCGGGTGGCCGATGCACAGATAGGCAACC
>JALWOO010000504.1 GCA_027083485.1 Amylibacter sp.
TGGCAGCGCCCGCTGCGGCGGCGGATCCGTGGGCTGCGCCCCCTGTCGGGGCAGCCAAACCCCGACCGTTTGTGGTGCCGGAGGAGGATATGACAGAGGCATCCTCTGGTCTGAACCCGCTGAACGCGGCGGCGGCGGCGTTGTTTTCGCTGGTGGGGCGGATTCGCAATCGGGCGCAGCACAATGATCCGGCGGCCTTGCGTCAGGCGGTTGTGCGCGAAATCCGGATGTTCGAAAGCCGCGCCTTGCAGGCTCAAATTCCAGCGCAAACCGTTAAAATCGCCCGTTATTGCCTCTGTGCGACGCTGGATGATGTGGTGCTGAACACGCCTTGGGGGGGGCGCTCTATCTGGGCGCAGCAATCCATGGTGGGGAGTTTTCACAAGGAAACCCACGGCGGGGACCGGTTCTATGAATTGCTGAGCCGTCTGGAACAGGAACCGGCGGCAAACCTGATGCTGCTGGAATTCATTTTCATGTGCCTGTCGCTCGGGTTCGAGGGCCGTTTGCGGGTCGAGGAACGGGGCGCTGAAAAACATGCCACCATTCGCGAAGGGCTGGCAAACCTGATCCGCGCCCAGCGTGGCCCGCTGGAACATGAAATTGCGCCCTTCTGGAAGGGGCTGAACCTGCCCCATAAACCCCTGTCGGCGTGGATGCCGGCCTGGCTGATTTTCGGGGTGATGACATTGGTTATTTCCGCCAGCTTCATGGGCTTTGCCTGGGCGTTGAACGGGGATACGGAGCGTTTGCTCGGCCAGCTTTCGGTGCAGGGGGCCAAAGAAAACATCGTGCTGAAACGCAAAGCCCCGCCGCCGCCACCGCCGCCGCCTGTGGAATCCACCCAAAAGGAACGGGTGGCCAAATTTCTGGAAGCCGAACAAAACGAAGGCCTGATCACGATACTGGAGGACGCCAATTCGGTCACCGTCAGGATTGCCGGTTCGGGCATGTTCAAACCGGCCTCTGACACATTGGTTGAACGGTTCGAGCCGATCATGTTCCGCATTGCCGAGGCCCTGAACGAAGAAAAAGGCCGGGTCATTATTGCGGGTCATTCCGATAATATCCCCATTAAAACCGCGCGCTTTCCCTCTAATCAGGTGCTGTCCCTGAAGCGGGCGCAATCCGTGATGAAGCAAATTGCGGGCAAGTTGAAAGACCCGAGCCGCATGACAGCGGAGGGGCGCTCGGATCGTGAACCGCTGACCTCTAACAAAACCAAAGCCGGACGGGCCAAAAACCGCCGGATCGAAGTCATTTTGATGAAACAAGGTTAAAACATGGGCTTTCTCTCTCGTATGATTTCGGCATTTTTTCATGCCAACGGCATTTTGACCTTTGTGTTTGTCGCACTGAGCGCGATTATCTGGTTTGCCGGTCCGTTAATCGTGATCGGCGATTGGCACCCCTTTGAAACCATTGTTCAGCGCCTGATCTGGATCGGGGTTATTTTTGTCATAACCCTGTTTGTGATGCTGATCCTTGCCCTGTTCCGGATGCGTAAGAACAACCGTTTGGTATCGGAAATTACCGACGCCGAAGACGACGCGGAAATCGACGAAGGCGATGACACGCTGAAATCCGAACTGGCGGAAATGCGCAGCAATATGAAGCAGGCGCTCAGGCTGCTCGGCAAATCCAGACTGGGCGGCAAGGGGCGTTCCCAGAAGCTCTATCAATTGCCGTGGTATATCGTGATCGGGCCTCCCGGGGCAGGCAAGACCACGGCCATTGTGCATTCCGGCCTGCAATTTCCTTTGGCGGAAAAGATGGGCGTCAAGCCGGTGGGCGGCATTGGCGGCACGCGCAATTGTGATTGGTGGTTCACCAACGAGGCCGTGCTGATTGATACCGCCGGTCGCTTTACCACACAAGACAGCGACGAAGAAGCCGATGCACAGGCCTGGGGCGGGTTTCTTGATATGCTGAAACGCTATCGCAAACGCCAACCGATCAACGGTGCGATTGTGGCGATTTCCCTCACCGATATTTCAACGCAGGACGATGCCGCCCGTCAGGAAATGGCCACCGCCATTCGCCTGCGGCTCAGCGAGTTGCGCGAAAAGCTGGGCGTGCGGTTTCCGGTGTATATTCTGTTGACCAAGGCCGATATGATTGTCGGCTTCAGCGAGTTTTTCGAACACCTCGGCAAGAGCGAGCGCGAACAGGTCTGGGGGTTTACCTATCCGATTAAGTCCGCAAAAACCAAGCGTAAGCCACTGGACGGGTTTGACGACCAGTTCACCGCCTTGCTGGAGCGGTTGAATAACCATTCGCTTGAGCGGCTCAAGAACGTTTCCGATCCGGGCAAACGGGCGATGATATCGGGGTTTCCCCAACAGGTTGCCTCTTTGCGCGGGGTTATTCAGGATTTTCTGGGGCAGGTTTTCCTTGATAGCAAGTTTTCCCAAACCCAGCTGGTGCGCGGGGTTTATTTTTCCTCGGGCACACAGGAAGGCACGCCGATTGACCGCTTGATTGGCGGCATGGCGCGCAGTTTCGGCCTTGGCCGGCAGGCGGTCACGGCAGCACAGGGCAGCGGGCGCAGTTATTTTTTGCGCCGTTTTCTGGAGGGTACGGTTTTTCCGGAGGCGGGTCTGGTGTCTGCCGATGATCGGGTGGAGCGGCGATACAAATGGATCGTCGGGGGCACGATTGCGGCGGCTGTTCTGGTAAGCGCCGGGGTGATCGGGCTATGGACCAACAGCTTTCTGGGCAATCGCGCCATGGTGCGCGCGGCGGATGAGCAGCTTGCGAAATATGCCGAATTGATCAAACAGGTGCCGGGCAATCCGATCGAAGATACCAATGTGCATGTGCTGATCCAGCCGTTGAATATTCTGTATGATCTGCCGGGCAATACGGCGCGCGAAAACACCGAACCGGCGCGGGAGCTGACATTCGGGTTGTATCAGGGCGACATCATCGGGGACGGGGCCGCCCAGACCTATCGCGCGGTGTTGAACCAGAAAATGTTGCCGCGTTTGTTGTTGCGCATGGAAGAGCTGATGCTCGCCAATATCAACAACCCGACCCTGCTGTACGAGGCCCTGAAGGTCTATATGATGCTGGGGCAGCAAGGGCCGATGGATCGCGATCTGGTGACCCAGTGGTTTGCGATTGAATGGGCGGCGGAATTTGCCGAGGAACCGGACACCACGCAGCGCGATTTGCTCAAGCATCTGAAGGCGCTGATTAGCCAGCCGATGCTGTCTATTCCGCTGGATGGGCCGCTGGTGGAACAGGTGCAATCCATTCTCGGGGAAACGCCGGTGGCCCAACGGGCCTATCGCACCATTGTCGACAGTCCGGAGGCCAAGTCCCTGCCGGAATGGACCCTGCTCAAGGCCGGCGGTCCGGCGACGGCGCGGGTGATGACGCGCCCTTCCGGTTTGCAACTGAGCGCGGGGATCCCGGGGATTTATACCTATAACGGGTTTTACAAGGTCTTCCTGCCTGCTGCCGTGGATGTGGCCGAGCAGATCAAAAAGGAAAACTGGGTGCTTGGCCCGCGTGCAGAGGACCTCTCGGATCCAAATGCCCTGTCTTTGATTGCGCGCGATGTGCTGGATTTGTATTATTCGGATTACATCGTGCAATGGGAAACCATCATGGGCGATGTGGATGTGGTGCCGATGGGGTCAATGTCGCAGGCGGTGAATGTGATCAATGTTTTATCCGGTCCGGCCTCGCCGATTGTGAAAATCATGAACGAAGTTGCCGATGAGACCCGCCTTGCGGACGAGCGCAAAAATCAGGTGGTCGAAGGCGTTTCAACCGGCGTTCAAAGCGAAGGCTCCTCTTTGATTATCGAAACCCTTGGCGTGCGCACCCAACGCCTGTTGGCGGTGTTGCAGGATTCCGTGCAAAACGGGCAAAAGCCCCCCAAACCCGGACAGGTGGTGCAGGACCGGTTTCAATCCTTGCATGATTTTGTCAAAGGTTTCCAAAAGGATGTCCCCGGAGAGTTAAACCGGATCATGCAAATCCTGACCGAGATTTATCAGGACCTGAACCGCCTGTCCGTGAGCGGCAATATCAACACCCAGGGCGAAAGCATCCAGCGTCTGCAAGAGGCCATAACCCCCTTGACCGGCCCGATCAAACGCTGGTCAAACCAGATCATCGACGGGGCATCCGGTGCGGCGGCAGGGGGCAAACGCTCCAAGTTGAACAACATTTGGCAGGCGCAGGTTTTGCCCTATTGCAAACAGGCACTCAACAACCGCTATCCCTTTGTGCGCAAATCCCGTTCAGAGGTCGGCATTCAGGATTTTGCCCGCCTGTTTGCGCCGCAGGGCCTGATTGACGGGTTTTTCACTGCGAACCTGATGGATCATGTGGATGTCACCGCGCGTCCGTGGAAATGGAAACGCACAACCGGCAAGGATCTGGGGATTTCCGATAGCGTTTTGCAACAGTTCCAGTTGGCCGCCGAAATACGGGACGCCTTTTTTCTGGCCCCGGGGTTGCCATCGGTGACCTTTGATCTGAAACCGATCGCGCTGGACCCGAATGCACAGCAGGTTTCCCTGATGGTGGATGGTCAGGAACTGGTCTATGCCCATGGGCCACAGCAAACCACTTCGTTGAAATGGCCCAAAGGGGGCAGCTCGTTTGTGCGGTTCTTGCCGGAAATGGAAGGGCGCACGAACCTGCGCCAGAAGGACGGGCCATGGGGCTGGTTCCGTTTGCTCGACAGCGCCGAAGTCCGGCGCACCAATGTGGCCGACCAGACCCGCGTGGTGTTCAATGTGGGCGGGCGGATTGCGGTGTTCCAGATGCGGGCCGGCTCTGCAATAAATCCGTTTTCCTCCAAGGCAGTACGGCGGTTCCGCTGTCCGAATTCGTTGTGAGTATCGGCTATTACGGCAAGCTCCCCTCCAAGGGTGATTTCGTAAGCTATCAATGGCCTGCGCCGTTCAAGGCCTGCTGGGATGACTGGTTGCAAACCGGCATGAAAGCCAGCCGCGACAGCTTGGGGGACGGGTGGGAAACGGCCTATGATCAGGCTCCGCTCTGGCGGTTTTGTCT
>JALWOO010000505.1 GCA_027083485.1 Amylibacter sp.
GGCGTCCCCCGCCAATCCCACCGGCACCATGCTGGACAAGGACACGCTTGCCGGCCTGATTCACGGCTGTGCGCAGCGGGGTATTTCGTTCATATCGGATGAAATCTATCACGGCATTGATTACGAAGGCCGCCCCGTTTCGGCGCTGGAAATCAGTGATGATGTCTATGTGATTAACTCGTTCAGTAAATATTTCTCCATGACCGGCTGGCGCATTGGCTGGATGGTGGTGCCCGAAAGCCATGTGCGGCAGGTGGAGCGGTTGGCGCAGAATATGTTCATTTGCGCCCCGCATGTATCACAGGTTGCCGCCATGGCCGCGATGGACGCAAAAGACGAGCTGGCCGCCAACCGCAAGGTCTATGCGGAAAACCGCGCATTGATGCTGGAACAGCTGCCGAAAATCGGTTTTGACAAGATCGCGCCGCCGGACGGGGCCTTTTATATCTATGCGGATGTGTCCGGTCTGACCGATGACAGCATGGCGTTTTGCCGCGATATACTGGCCCGCGCGGGGGTGTCGGTGACGCCGGGGCTGGACTTTGACCCGCACCGTGGCCACCAGACGATCCGCTTTTCCTATGCGCGCTCCACTGCGGACATCCGCGAAGGTTTGGCGCGTTTGGCAAAGTATATGGCATCTCGACCCTAGATTTTCCCTCGCCGGATATGGTAATTCGCCAGCCGGCAGCCTAAAAGGTGCATAACTCAAGGCAAGGCAAACGGATCATGCGCGCAGAAATCGAAAACTTGGCAGCGGAAATCGAAAAATCACTGGCCCTGTTGCGCCAGCGGATGGATTGGGACACTGCTGAGCACCGGCTGGAAGAATTCAATGCCATGTCCGAGGATCCGGACCTGTGGAATGACCCGGCCAAAGCGCAAAAGCTGATGCGCGAACGTCAGGCGCTGGTGGATGCGATGGAAGCCTATAAATCGCTCAAGCAGGAGCTGGCCGACAATATCGAAATGATCGAGCTGGGCGAAATGGAAGACGATCAGGAGGTCATCGAGGAAGCCGAAGAAGCCATTCGCAAATTGCGCGATGTGGCGGCGCAAAAGGAACTCGAAGCCCTGCTGAATGGCGAAGTGGACGCCAACGACACCTTTCTGGAGATCAACTCCGGGGCAGGGGGCACCGAAAGCTGCGACTGGGCCTCTATGCTGGCG
>JALWOO010000506.1 GCA_027083485.1 Amylibacter sp.
CTACATGGCGCTATGAGGATTATCCTTTTATGTGGCGGGATGTGGCGCAGGCGATTACAGGCATTCCAAACAAAGAACTGCTGATCGGTGATCCGGCACCAGTGAACAAGGGCATTTCATTGCGTGGTGCCATTCTGATGCATACCTACCTCAAGGATCATCCGGTAAGCACCAAGGAGCAGTTCAACCGCATACGCAAAGTATTCGAGGAAAAATACCCCTCCGTTGAAAACGAAGTCTACAATCCCACATGGCCGGCTGAACTGACCATGGGAATGTCGGAAAACTACGAAGACGACTGGTACTACATCGAACGCATGGAAAATGTCGAAACCATTCAGCCGCGGGTGTATTCCTAGGGCGTAGACCCATATATCCTGCGTCACTGGTTTGCCTGATTTTCTTCGTGGGTAGGTGCAATGACGCAGGAAATACGAATATTTTCAAGGCATTGCAACGCAGCCACGGGGTAAATCAGGCAAATCCTCCGGACGGAATTGTCGCTTCATCTCAAAGGCATGCTGCCCTTGCAAATAGCCTGCTATGTGCGGCGGGCACCATGCCATTGATATTTCGCGACAATTTCGCCAGTGACGCAGGATTTATGGGTCTACGCCCTAGGGGGATACCGAATGATATTTGCCATCCACCTCGTCAATGGCCTTAACATTCTGCGCTGACGGGCCATTGGCATCAAAGGCGGTTTCCAGCCATGCATCGGCGATGGTTTTGGCCAGCTCGGTTCCCACCACACGGGCCCCCAAGGTAATCACTTGCGCATTGTTGGAGGTCGAGGCCTTGGCGGCAGAATAGGCGTCATGCACATGGGCGGCACGAATGCCGGGGACTTTGTTTGCGGCAATGCCAACACCGATGCCGGTGCCACAGACCAGAATGGCGCGATCATAGGTGCCATCCACCACGCCCTGACAAACCCGTTCGGACAGATTGGCGTAATATTCGGCGGAACCATCGGCGGGGTGGGACAGTTCCTCAACGCTGAAACCTTCGCGATCCTTCAAGTATTCATAGAGCGCTAGGGCAAGGGGTTCTCCGGCGCTGTCTCCTGCAATGGCGAGTTTCATGGGTGTCTCCTTTGGTTGTTTCGTCGTATTGGTTAAATTGCGGCTGCACAGCGCCCCAGAATGTCGAGGTATCCGGCGACATTC
>JALWOO010000507.1 GCA_027083485.1 Amylibacter sp.
CCTATGGCCTGTCGGTTGATTTGAACATTGACGGAAAACTGGACACATTGGGCGATGGCAAAACCCAGCTTGGCCTGATCCTGCTGGCCGATTTTTTCCGCAAGGAAGGCTGGTACTGGGGGGCCGGTTTTGGCCGCGAGGACAGCATGCATTTTCAGGTTTCCAAAGAAAAAATAGACCAGTGGCTGCGTCAAAAACTGATCCGGCGAAAATAGCCGTCGGTTGACACAGCCATATTTCACCGCGCATCATGCGCCCATAACAACCACAGGAATTTTCAGTGACCGATAACAACAGCGAGGGTATTTTGAACCCGGGTGATGTGTTGAACAACACCTATGTGATCGCGGAACTCGTGGCCTCTGGCGGCACGGGAGAGGTTTATCGCGCCACCAACAGGGTGTCAGGGCGCGAAATCGCCATTAAAATCCTGAAAGAGGAATTTGCCCAGAACGAACAGTTTACCGACCTGCTCAAACGCGAGGCATCGGTGCTGCACGAGGTCATCGACCCCAGTGTCGTGCGCTATTACGACCTGCTCGAAAGCGACCTGCACGGGCATTTTCTGTTTATCGTGATGGAATTCATTCACGGCCGTTCGCTGGCCGACAACATGCGCCGCGCAGGCCCGTTGGGGGCGGATGTGCTGCTCAAGGTGGCACGCCGGATCCTGCAAGGCTTGCGCGCGGCCCATGCCAAGAATGCCTTTCATCGGGACCTGTCCCCTGACAATATCATCCTGCGCGATGACGATCCGGTTCAGGCAACTTTGATTGATTTTGGCATCGCCAAAGACGTCAACGAGGGCGCTAAAACCGTGGTCGGTGACGGGTTTGCCGGAAAATACCAATACGCCGCCCCCGAACAAATGGAAGGCCGTGCCGATGGGCGCTCCGATCTGTATTCCCTTGGCATGACCCTGCTCGGGGCCTATCGCGGTCAGGCCCCGAGCGCCGGTTCCTCCCTGATGGAAATCATTCGCGCCAAGATGGAAAAACCCGATATTTCCGATCTGGAAGAACCGCTCAAGGCGCTGGTTTCCCGTCTGACCGAACCCGATCCGGATGACCGCTTTGCCAGCGCTCAGGAGGCCATAGATTTTCTGGACGCAGGCGGGCAACCCGCGCCGCCGCAAGCGGCCGCTGAAGAGCTGGAAAAAACCGTGATC
>JALWOO010000508.1 GCA_027083485.1 Amylibacter sp.
ATATAAAACAAAGAGTTAAGAGCGTTATTTAAAGTAAATTAACGCTCTTGTGTTAAACAAACGACAATGTGATTTCCGGGGGGATACGCCATTGTCAGCAAATCTTAAGGGCGGAAAATGAGTCGAGTATATAATTTCAGCGCCGGGCCAGCAGCACTGCCGGAAGCCGTATTGAAACAGGCACAGGAAGAAATGATGGACTGGCACGGCAGCGGCATGTCAGTGATGGAAATGTCTCACCGGGGCAAGGACTATATGTCCATTGCCGCACAGGCCGAGGCGGATTTCCGTGAGATCATGTCCATCCCGGATAATTACAAGGTGCTGTTCCTGCAGGGGGGCGCCAGCTCACAGTTTTCCATGGTGCCCATTAATTTGTTGCAGGGCAAAAAGTCGGCGGACTATGTGCTCACCGGCCAGTGGTCGAAAAAAGCCGTGGCCGAAGGCAAGCGTTTCTGTGATGTGAATGTGGTGAGCGATACTTCCGACAGCAAGTTCACCACCGTTGAAGACCAATCCGGCTGGAACACCAGTCCGGATGCGGCTTATCTTCATTACACACCCAATGAAACCATTGTGGGCGTTGAATTCCCCTTTGTGCCGGAAACCGATGTGCCGCTGGTGGCGGATATGTCATCCAATATACTGTCCCGTTCGGTTGATGTGTCCAAATACGGCGTGATCTATGCGGGTGCCCAGAAGAATATGGGTACAGCTGGCCTGTGTGTGGCGGTTGTGCGTGAAGACCTGATCGGCAAGGCGGACCCTGCCATGCCCACCATGATGGATTACAAGACCCATGCGGATAATGATTCCATGTACAACACGCCGCCTACCTACAGCTGGTATATCGCCGGTCTGGTGTTCCAGTGGATTAAATCCCAGGGCGGCATAGCCGGTATTGAAGCCATTAACAAGCGCAAGGCGGAAAAACTCTATGCGGCCATTGATGCCTCGGATTTTTATTCCAATCCGGTTGATGTACCCTGCCGTTCTCGCATGAATGTGCCTTTCCTGCTGGCCAATACGGAGCTGGACGCTCTGTTCCTGGAAGAAGCCGCAAAAGCTGGCTTGAGCACCCTGAAAGGTCACCGCTCAGTGGGCGGCATGCGCGCCAGTATTTACAATGCCATGCCGGAAGAAGGGGTGGATGCGCTGATTGCC
>JALWOO010000509.1 GCA_027083485.1 Amylibacter sp.
ATGCCTGCCCCGCCTTCCTCTGGCTTACCATAAGGAAGCGCCTTGGCGGGGCAGGCATCGGCGCATTTGGTGCAGATATTGCAGAAATCCGCCACACCAAGCTTGCGAGGCAAGTCATGTTCCAGCGGCAGATTGGTAAAAATCTTGGAAAACCGCAATCGCGGCCCGAAACCCGGTGTAATCACCATCTGGTTACGCGCGTATTCGCCAAGGCCGGCCTTGAGCGCAAAGGGAATTACCAGCCCTGTATCATTCATCGAGGCCACGGCCTCATATCCCAGATTACGAATATAGGCCGACAGTTGCATCACCACGGATGCTTCGTGACTGTATTCCCGCCCCGTTGCTGCCCCGGCCAGTGCCGATGGATATGTCGCCACAAGATCCGCATCCATTTCATGGCCAAGCACAATCACATGGCTCAGCCCCTCTGGCAGGGTATTTTCTGCTTCGGACATATCGCGGGTATCGACGCGGGTTTTATACAGCCAGCGATCATCCAGATCGGTCACGGCGCATAAATCCGCACCGAAAAACGCCGCGATACGTTTTATCTCGGCCGCCATTTTTCCCAGATCATCCACGGCAACTTGATCCGGTGCCACGGGGGTGTCATTGGCAATCGGGGCTTGAAACCCTTCGCGCCGCCCCTGATCGGCTGACCGGTTGGAAATCACATCCGACATCAGCCAAGCCGCATTGCGCAGCGCGAAATCCTTTTGCGTGAAACCGGCACCACGGCGTGGCGCGGCTTCCATCCGGTAGGAGTTGAAAAAACTATCGGTCCGTTTGGAGCGAATTTTATCGTCCCAAAAAGCGCGGCTAAACACATCGTTCTTTTGCACAAAGGGCTGAAAATCGTCGGAAACCTCGATCCCCGCGTCAGCATCGCCATCACGTTGGGGCGGGGAATTAGACGGCCAGACCATGAAAGCAGGGTATCTTTTTCCCCTGTCCAGTCAAGGAATTACCTGCAACACACCCCGAAACGGTGCCGGTATTCCCCTGCAGTCAGACCAGTGATTTCCTTGAAAACCCGACCAAAGGCCGATCCATCCCGATAGCCGGTATTCCAACCAATTTCCGAAATGGGCAGGCGCGTATGTTCCAACAGGCCACGGGCTTTTTCTATGCGCAGCTGCTGCAGATATTCTAGTGCGCTCAGCCCCGTTGCCCGTTTGAACCGGCGCTGGAAACTGCGCAAAGACAGGGCTGCACGGGCAGCGAGCTGTTGCTGTTTGATCTGCTCTGCGCTGTGGCTCTCGAGCCATATCTGGATCTGGCGAATGGCCTTGTCACCATGGGTCAGGATCGGGCGAAAACTACGATAATTGGCTTGCTCACGCCCTGCCGTATCCACAAGAAAATGCCGAGCAGTGCGGCTAACCACCTGTTCACCCTGCCATCGGCGGATCAGGGCCAGACCCAGATCAACCCAAGCCATCACCCCGCCCGCAGTGATGACATCGTTATCATCCACCAGCATTGCGGCACAATCCAGCGCGACATCCGGAAAACATTGGTGAAAATCTGTTTCCAGCGCCCAATGCGTCGTGGCAGGGCGCCCCGCCAACAGCCCCGCATACCCGAGCCAAAACGACCCTGCACACACCGAACACATCAGCGCCCCACCCGCCTGTTGCCGCCTCAACCAGCCATGCACCTGCAAAGCCCCCTCTCCATAGGCAGCTTGCAGGCTGGGCGGCAGGATCACCGCCTGATACACTTGGTCAGGCAGGCGGGTTTGCATGATTTGCACGGGACGTATTTCCACCCCGCCCAACTGCGCACTGAACCTGTTGGCGATCCCGAACAGATCAACCAACCCCAGAACCGCAGACATCTGCACGCCCTCATAGGCCAAAAGAGCAACATCCAGCTTTTTCATCATTGGCGTATTTTGCACAAACTATGTCATTTACGCCAGTTTTCTTTTCGCCGGAACCGACCATTCTGGTCATCGACAAAACAGAACGGAGTTCCCCATGACAAACGCATTGATCCTGATTGATATCCAGAACGATTATTTCCCCACAGGACGCTGGCCGGTGGACGGAATGGAAGCCGCCGCAACCAATGCGGCAAGGCTCCTGGCCAGGGCACGCACCACAGGGCAAATGGTGGTGCATATCCGCCATGAAATCCCCGGTGATTCCCCTCCGTTTTTTGCCAGCGGCAGCAGTGGCGCAGAGATCCATCCGCTGGTTGCCCCACAGGCAAATGAACTGAGCATTCTCAAGCATACCCCGAACAGTTTTCACCAGACAGACCTGCACGAACAGTTGCAAAAACAGGGGGTCAACTCGCTGACGCTTTGTGGAGCCATGAGCCAGATGTGTATTGATGCCACAACCCGCGCTGCCGCCGATCTGGGATATGCCAATACACTGGCCCATGATGCCTGTGCTGCCCGCGCGCTGGATTTCAACGGCACGACAGTCCCCGCTGCTCAGGTTCACGCCGCCTTTATGGCCGCGCTTTCAGGGCGCTATGCCCGGCTTGTCACAACAGACGAGGCCTTATAGTGCGCGGGCGATCTTGCGCAATTCGAACTTCTGGATCTTGCCGGTAGAGGTTTTGGGCAATTCCTGAAACACCACGGTTTTCGGGCATTTGAAACCGGCAAGATGTTCACGGCAAAAGCCGATGATTTCCGCCTCGGTGGCGGTTTTTCCCTCGATCAGTTCGACAAAAGCACAGGGGGTTTCGCCCCATTTTTCATCCGGACGCGCCACAACGGCACAAAGGTTTACCGCGTCATGGCCCATCAGCACACCTTCGACCTCGATGGTGGAAACATTCTCGCCACCGGAAATGATAATATCCTTGAGCCGGTCGGTGATCTGGATATAGCCATCCGGATGGCGCACCGCAATGTCACCGGAGCGGAACGCGCCGCCGTCAAAGGCCTCGGCAGTGGCCTCGGGGTTCTTGTAATAGCCCTTCATCACCGTATTGCCACGGATAATAACCTCCCCCGGCGTGGCCGCATCGCGCGGCACCGGTTCGCGGCTGTCCATATCCACCACATCAAAGCCTTCGACCATGGGCTGCGCCACACCGATACGGGACATTTTCGCATAACGCGCGGCCGCTGGCAGATCGGACCAGTCGGGCTGCTCCAGACATTCGGACATATGGCCATAGGTTTCGGTCAGCCCGTAAACCTGCATCACGGTAAAGCCCAGCGCCTCGGTGCCCTTGATCGTGGCCGGTGACGGGGCCGCACCGGCGGTAAAGACGCGAATCTGGTGGGAAAAAGGTTTCTTTTCGTCTTCGGTGGCGTTCACCAGCATGTTCAGGACAATCGGTGCGCCGCCGAAATGGGTGATTTTCTCGGATTCGATGGCATCAAATATCGCCTTGGCGGTAATATCTCGACAGCAAACAATAGTGCCCCCGAGCATCGGCATCATCCAGGTGTGGCACCAGCCGTTGCAATGAAACAGCGGCACAATCGTCAACAGGCGCGGACGCAGGGACATTTCCCAGCTGATCGCGGTGCCCATGGTATTCAGATAGGCCCCGCGATGGTGGTAAACCACGCCCTTGGGCTTGCCGGTCGTACCGGAAGTATAGTTGAGCGACAGGCTCTCCCATTCATCGGTGGGCATGTGCCATGGCATGGCAGGATCACCGTCGGCAATCAGATCTTCATACAACGGATAACGGCCCGTGGCGGGAAAACCGGCGACATCGTCGGGGACTTCGACAATCACCAGATCGCTGCCGGATTTCTGTTTGGCAGCTTCGGCCAGTGCGATAAACTGACTGTCGACCAGCACCACTCTGGTTTCGGCGTGATCAAAGATATAGGCGACCGTGTCCACATCCAGACGAATGTTGATCGCGTTCAGAACCGCACCAATCAGGGGAACCCCGAAATGGGCCTCGGCGGCGGCCGGGATGTTGGGCAGGATACTGGAAACCACATCACCGGGCTGCACCCCAAGCGCACGCAACCCCGCGCCAAGCCGCGTGGCGCGGTCGTGAAATTCGGCCCAGGTACGGCGAATGTCGCCATAAACCAGCGCCTCCTGATCGGGGAAAACCTCGCGCGCGCGGATCAAATGCGACAGCGGCGTCAGCGGCACAAAATTTGCGTGGTTCTTGTCCAGTCCGGTTTCATTTGCCATATGCGCCATGGTCAGCCCCCTTTGGTAATCATTCGGGATAATCCTTTGCAAATGCGCAATCGAATTGCAAGCGGATGCATTGGCGCATAGGCTTGCCACATGATAATTTCCCACGGTCGTAAATACATTTTTGTGCATATCCCCAAAACCGGCGGCACCTCTTTGGCGCTGGCGCTGGAAGCGAAAGCCATGAAAGACGACATCATGCTGGGCGACACCCCCAAGGCCCGCAACCGGCGCAAGCGGGTGAAGGATGTACAGGCCAGCGGTCGGCTGTGGAAACACTCCCGCCTGCGCGACATTTACGGGCTGGTGGATCAGGCACAGATCGACAGCTATCTGGTGTTTACAATCGTGCGCAATCCCTGGGACCGGATGGTGAGCTATTATCACTGGCTGCGGCAACAGAATTTTATCCATTCCGCCGTAACAAAAGCCAAGGCGCTGGATTTTGGCGAATTTCTGGCGGATGCAGGCACTCAGGCTGCACTGCGCAATGATGCGGTGGCACGCTATACGCTGGATGCAACAGGCAAGGATTGCTGCGGGTTACACCTGCGGCTGGAACATATGGCAGAGGATTTGCCGCAACTGGAGCAGGCCCTGAACCTGCGCCTGCCGGCGTTCCCGCATGAAAACAAATCGTTACGGCAGGCGAGCTATCAATCCAGCTATTCCCACGAAAGCCGCGATCTGGTGCGCGTAATTTTTGCGCAGGACATCGAGCGTTTCGGCTATCGGTTCGACTGACTCCCGCTTCTTCGAATTCGCGATAAATATCCCCGCCGGAGGCATTAAAACTCTTATGCCTCCGGCGGGGATATTTGGACGAATTCGAAAATGGAAAACACACTCA
>JALWOO010000510.1 GCA_027083485.1 Amylibacter sp.
TATCATTTGCCAGCACATCGAGCGTAATGGCTGTATTTTCATCGGTGGTGGTCACATCCACCACCGCGACCGGCCCGTCGTTTACGCCATGGATTGTCACGCTTGCAGTTGCCGTGCTGTATTCGCCGTTTCCATCGGTGATGGTATAGGTGAATGTATCTACAAGGGTTTGCCCTGCAGACAGCGCATTCAATCCGGCACCCGTGCTTGCGTTATAGGAAATGGTACCATTGCCATTCAGCGTAACGGTTGCGCCATTCGCACTGGTACCTGACACAGAGGTAATCGAAATTGCATCACCATCCGGATCACTGTCATTGGCCAACAACTGCGAACCTTGAATGACATAGCTGGTGTTTTCTGTGATGGTGACCGCCTGATGGGTGGTTGTATGGATATTATCCACAGCCCAAGCGCCGGAGTCATTGACCCATTGTCCAGCCTGCTGCCATGTAGAATAGCCATTGATCACCTTGATTTCCAATTTGTCAATATTCTGGAAACCCAGATTGACCAGCTTCCACGCAGAGGCAAACGACACATCCATGCTCTCGACCGCAACCCCGTTGCGCGACCCGATAAACCGAACGGTCATCGTGGATGGACCCCAAGTAGTGTATTTATGTATATTTAATGAATCGATATCCAACTCGGCCCCGTTCGACGTCGCCATTGTCACAAGACGCGAATTGTTATCGTTCATGATCACCCCCTGGTCATCCCAGTGGTACACACGTCCAAAATTCGATATAGGATTCTGGGAGTATGGACTGAACCCGTTGCCCGCACTCCAATTGAAACCGCCATAGTTACTTACCAATTGATGCCCGGATCCGGGTGCATGGGGATTGAACCCCATATTATGCCCCGTCGGTACATCATACGTGCCGCCAAGATTATCGTTCACCGCCACAGGTGCGCGGTTATCGGTAATCCCCGCCACGTTGATTGTTGCCGTCGCGGTACTTGTGCCGCCATTACCATCGCTCACGGTGTAATCGAAACTATCCACCGCGCTCTGGCCGGTGTTCAGCGCATCCAGCGTGGCAGAACCGCTCGGATCATAGCTGAACGAGCCATCCGCGTTCAGAACAACTGCCGCCCCGTTTGCCGTGGTGAATGTCCCTGCCACAACGCTCAGCACATCGGTCGCATCC
>JALWOO010000511.1 GCA_027083485.1 Amylibacter sp.
AATATAGCGCGGCGACAAAGTGGAGCTGATCACCAGATATTCCAGATGTTTCAGTCGATTGAGAAAACCTTGCTCTCCAAACAACACAGATTCGGTTTGCGGCACATCCCGCACAACCGAAATTAACACCCGTGTATCAGGTGAAATTTCGTTGACCTGATCGCTCAGGTGTTTGGCAAAGCTCCCATAGCTTGCCGGCGAGCGGATATCAAATCCTTGGGCCTGAAAACCGGCATTCAACAACGCAGCCAGCATCGGTTGACCCATGCGGCCACAACCGGCCAGACATATCGCGCTGTTAGCGGGCAATATCACACTCTGCCACAAACAGGTTCGCCCATGCCCTCTCCAACAAATCAATACTCATACGATGCGGAATACCTTCGTAATCGCAAATCGATTTCATTTGTGTAATCAAAAACGGCGCGTGATACGCGGCATAGGTATTATCCGTTTCCGGATACAGCTTGGCAAACAAGTGGATCAACACCTGTTCCTCCAGCGGCATATTAAGGGCCATAGCCTCTGAAGCATAAATTTTGATCATTTCGTCGCGTGTTGGCCGATCCACCAGAACCTTATAGTAAATGCGCCGCAAAGCAGCCCCGTCAAAGATTTCCGCCGGATGAAAGTTGGTAGAAAAAATCACCAGCGTATCAAACGGCACCAGAAATTTTTCACCCGACTGCAAAGACAGGATATCTTCTCCGCCCTCCATCGGCACAATCCAGCGATTTATCAGCATCTGCGGCGGATCGACCTGACGCCCCAAATCATCCACAATAAAGACGCCGCCCGTGGCCTTGAGTTGTAGCGGTGCCTGATAGGTTTTGGAGTTCGGATTATAGTTCAACTCCAGCATGGACAGGTTTAATTCCCCCCCCGTAATCACCGAAGGGCGTTTGCACAGCACATAACGCGCATCAAATTGAGTCACATTCCGGCGTAGGGAACTGGTGTCAGTTTGGCTTTCTTCCGCATCACCATGAACAATCGGGTCATAAACCGAAATTACCTGATTGGAATATTCCAACACTTTGGGCACAAAAATCCGATCCCCGAGAGCATCGCGAATGCCATTGGATATGGATGACTTCCCGTTCCCCGGTGGGCCATACATCAGGATTGATTTTCCTGAATTGACCGCAGGCCCC
>JALWOO010000512.1 GCA_027083485.1 Amylibacter sp.
TTTATGGCCGGTTTTTTGCAGCCAGCGCAGCATCATGATCTGGATCAGGGAACCCACATGCAGGCTGTCCGCCGTGGCATCAAAGCCGATATAGGCCGGCACGATACCTTCGAGCAGGCGGTTGTCTAGCCCCTCCAGGTCTGTGCAGTCCTGTAAGAAGCCCCGTGTCTGCATCACGTGCAGAAACTCTGATTTGGGCTTGTAAGTCATCGGTCTTTGGTCCTTTTTGTTAATTGTGCGCTGGGTATAACGGGTTTGCGCCGAAAGGAAAGTGAAATGGCGGATTTTAAACCACTTTGGGCGCTTGGGCTGATGTCGGGGACGTCCATGGACGGGGTTGACGGGGCGATGGTGCTGACCGACGGAGAACAGGTCTTTGAATTTGGCGAGACGTTTTTTCGTCCCTATAGCGTGTCTGAAACCGCAGCGATTAGCGCGGCGCAAGGGTTGTGGCCCGAAGGTGACATGGCAAAACTGGCAGCAGCACAAAGGGTGGTGGAAACCGCCCATGCCGAGGTGATCGACCGGTTTTCCGGCGTGGATGTGGTCGGGTTTCACGGCCAAACCCTGGCCCATGACCCGTCAAACCGACGCACGCACCAGCTTGGCAACGGGGCGGATTTGGCACGGACCACAACTCGGCGGGTGGTCTGGGATTTTCGTACCGCAGACGTGCTTGCCGGCGGCCAGGGCGCCCCTCTGGCCCCGTTCTTTCACTTTGCCTGCGTGCGTGCAATCGGGGCGACAGAACCCACCGCCTGTTTGAACCTGGGCGGGGTCGGCAATGTGACGCTGGTGGATCCGCAAAAACCGGCACCCGAGGTAGCAGGGGCCTTGCTGGCATTTGACACAGGTCCGGCGAACGCGCCGCTGAATGATTTGATGATGGCACGGTTTGGGACTGGATATGATCGCAACGGGGAATTGGCGGCAAAGGGGCAGGTAGATGAGGCCGTTCTGGCAGAGGTCCTGGCCCGTGACTATTTCGCATTAAAACCGCCCAAGTCGCTGGATCGAAACGATTACCGGGATGTGCTGGACAAGGTGGCCTTGCTGGATGACGCCGATGCAGCCGCCACCCTGACCGCATTGGTTGCAGCCTGTGTGAGCGCATCGCAAGCCTGTTTTGAAACGCCGCCCGCGCGCTGGCTGGTCAGTGGGGGCGGAGCAAAAAACCCTGTGATGATGCGGGAACTGGCCAACAGATTAAACGGCGACGTGGTGCCGATCGAAGCGGTGGGACTGGATGGCGACATGCTGGAAGCACAGGCCTTCGGCTTTCTGGCGGTTCGGGTGTTGCGCGGGCTACCGACCTCGGCCCCCGGAACAACCGGCGTGGCGGAACCGGTTTGTGGCGGGCGGATATCCGGTTTGTAAAGCGATTACTATCAAAACGGCATCAGATTCCCCTTCGAATTCGTCTAAAATATCCCCGCCGGAGGCATTAAACTCTTTGCCTCCGGCGGGGATATTTAGGGCGAATTCGAAAGAAAGGGATTACCCCAGAATTTCAGGTCCACCGGTGATCTTTGGATCCGGTTCGCAGGCGATGGTACGATCCTTGCCATCATAGGGGATATAGCCAAGCACCGTGCGGATTGCCGCCAAACGGGTGCGGCGCTTGTCGTCGGAGCGGATCACATGCCAGGGCGCATGGGCGGAGTGGGATTTCTGCATGGTTTCTTGAATGGCCTGCGAGTATTCATCCCATTTATACAGGCCTTTGATGTCGATGCTGGACAGCTTCCATTGTTTCAGGCGGTCGGTTTCACGTGACAGGAAGCGGCGCAATTGTTCTGCACGCCCGACGGTTAACCAGAGCTTGACCAGAATGATACCGTCGTCTTTGAGCATGGCTTCAAAATCATTGACCTGGGCAAAGAAATGGGTGCGCTGGGTATCTGTACAAAAACCGAAAACCTTCTCGACGACGCCGCGATTGTACCAGCTCCGATCAAACAAAACCACTTCACCTGCGGCGGGCAGATGTTTGATATAACGTTGGAAATACCATTCCGTGCGCTCTGTTTCCGTTGGCTTGGAAAGGGCGACAACACGGGTTTGGCGCGGGTTCATATTTTCACGAAACCGCTTGATCGTGCCGCCTTTGCCGGCAGCATCGCGGCCTTCGAACACCACCGCGATACGGGCCCCTGTGGATTTCGCCCAGCTTTGCATTTTCACCAGCTCCACCTGCAAATCTTCGAGCGTATCCTCGTATTCCTGACGGTCCATACGTTTGCTATAGGGATAGCTGGCATCCAGAATCCGGTTCTTTTTTGCGTTTTCCAGAGCATCCCGCACCTCTGGCGGTGCATCATTTTCAAAGAATTTGCTGATTGCGCCGTCAAAAGGTTTGCTGATCTTGGCCATGATAATTTCCCTGTTATGTGCGGCTAGTTTACGCTGATCTGCGCCAAGGCGGCAAGGATTTCATCCTGCGCATAGTGATGGGTTTTGTGGCCCACAATTCCGGCATCAGGCCAAAACCATTGCGTGGAACGTGGTTTATAAGTCTACCCCCTAAGAATCGCTATCTGTGCCAATCAGGGACAAGTCAAAAGGCGTGGTTTGATAGATTTCATTGATCCAGTTACCATAGAGCAGATGCCCGTGACTGCGCCAGCGGTTTTCCGGCGGGCGTGTTGGATCATCATCCGGATAGTAATTCACCGGCACATTGATCGGCGTACCATTGGCGATGTCGCGGTCGTATTCTTCCTTGAGCGTGTCGCGGTCATATTCAAAATGGTTGAACACATAAAGCGCACGGTATTTTTGGTCTTCGACCAGACAAGGACCGGAATCAGACGAGGTCAGCAAGGTTTTCAACCCGCCGGCTGTGTCTATTTCGGCTTGTCTGACTTCGGTCCAGCGGCTGACCGGTACAACCATATCATCGGAAAATCCCCGCAAATAATGGGATGAATTATCCGTGCGTTTATGGCGAAAACACCCGAATGCCTTGTGTTCCAGCATGTGTTTTTGCACCCCGTGTAAGTGGTACATCATCGCCATGCCGCCCCAACACACACCAAAGGTCGAATGTACATTGGTTTGGGTCCAGTCCATGACTTCCTTGAGTTCATCCCAGTAGGACACCTCCTCAAAGGGCAAGTGTTCTATCGGGGCACCGGTGATCACCAGACCATCGAATTTCTGTGATTTTGCCTCCTGAAAGGACTGGTAAAACGCTTCCATATGGCTGGCCGAGGTGTTTTTGGGCTGATGTTCGCTCATCCGGATCAGGGTAAAATCAATTTGCAAAGGCGTGGCCCCGATCAGGCGGGCGAACTGGGTTTCGGTCTGGATTTTCTTGGGCATCAGATTGAGCAAACCGATTTGCAACGGACGGATATCCTGTCGCGCAGCGGCACTTTCGGACATGATATTCACGCCCTCGGATTTGAGAACATCATAGGCTGGCAGACGGGAAGGTATTTTAATGGGCATCGGATTTATCCTGTCAGGTCAATGCTTGGGCGATGAGGGCGTTGAAATCATCCACTGTGCGGATTTTGCTCACGTCTGTGGCATCAACCGTGACACCCCATTGATCCGCAATCGCGCGGTAGCGGGGCAAACGGTGGCTCAGCAACTGGCGGTATCCCCAGCGAATGAAATCATCCGGATCGACCTGATCCGGTGTGACCGAGCGCAGGCTCAAGTATTCCGCCCAGACGTTTTTCAGAAAGCCTTCCTGATAATACATCGGTTTTGGCGCTTGGGAAAACCGTTTGACCAGCTCCTCTGTGTGGCTGTCATTGCCCTTGATCCAGACCGGCAACACATGCGGAGCCAAAGCAGACATCACCGGATCGTTCTCATCCTCCGGATTAACAACCTCGACCATAGAACCGGAGGTGTCACAGACAAAACTGTCATACCCGTAAATCTGTTGTGCGCGCTGGATAAAGGGGACCGTATCCGCCATCGCCGCAATTTCCGCGTCGCGGTGCTGATGCTGACGGATGAGGTATTCTTCAAAAGCAATGCCACCCTTTGCCGGGTCCCCCGGTTTACCAAGGTATGTGGACAAGGGGGACAGGTTGTCAAAAGTAATGTTGGAGCCGATAAAAATGCTATCAGAACGCAGTAAATCCGCCAAAAACGGGTTTTTCATCGCCTCTGCCTTGAAATTATCAACGATATGTTCGCCCATATACCGGGTGCCAATGCGGTAATCGACGCTATAATGAAACCAGTTTCCGCTGGCACGCAGGATGTTGGACAAATAGGTTTTACCAAGGCCGGACATGCCAAACAACATCACCCGCTTGTGCGGCGCTTTGAGCCAGTTTTCAGCCGAAGAATACAACATTTGTGCCTCTTGTCTTGGGTTTCCCAGATGTAACGCGAGCAGACAGGTGGGATCAAACCTATTATTTCGAATTCGTCATAAATATCCCCGCCGGAGGCAAGAAAACTTTTATGCCTCCGGCGGGGATATTTGACACGAATTCGAAATTGAATTCAGACCTGAGCCGCTTCGAGATCGGCCACGCGTTTTTGTTCCGCCTTGATGTTCATCCAGTTCCCCCACAAGACCAGCGCCGCCCCCATAAAGACCAATACTTCCAGTGGCTCGTCATAAAGCAACCAGCCGACAATGGAAATAAGCGGCAGACGCAGGAAATCAAGCGGTGCAACGATCGTTGCAGGTGCCAGTTTCAGCGCGGTGGTGAAACAGAAATGCGCGGTCAGGCCACAGATTCCGACCAGCAGCACCCAATAGACTGCGGTTCCTGAGGGCACGGCAATCTGACCATCGTATCCGGCCATGATCAACCCGAACACGGCCTGCATGCTGACCAGCCAGAACATGATCGAGGTCACGGGTTCGGTTTTGGACAGGATTTTCGTGCTGATCACTGTGCCGGCAAATGCAACCGCACAAAGGGCGGCGGCAAGGGTGGCCGGGCTGATGGCGCTGCTTTGGGGGCGGGCGATGATCAGGATGCCGATAAAG
>JALWOO010000513.1 GCA_027083485.1 Amylibacter sp.
CTAATGTAAGCATCCTAGCTGCTTCCTTGAGTTAATTTTTTACTCTTTAGGCTATTTGCGATAAAGAGCCCCCCAAAAAAGCTAAAGAGCACGACGGTAAATTGCTTAAAGAGTAGGGGCTCTGGGAGGCAGCCTACGGCAAAGATAGTTATAAAGAGTATAGAGAGATCTTTTATCTCCTTGTTTGCAATTGGAAGTCTAAAAAAGGCGTAGATAAAGAGCAAAAAGGCCACAAGCCCCACAATACCGCTTTGAAGTAGTATGAGGAGATATTGGCTGTGGGGGTGGTGCTTGCCCATAAACTCTATATGCCCTTGGCTTAGATGCAGCACTTGGGTGTAGTAGGGTTTTTTGAGCTCCTCTTTAATAGCTGTTTTATAATCACCCAGCCCTACGCCAAGGAGGGGATGCTCTTTGAGTATCTCAAAGACGGCGATATGGTAGGCTGCTCGAATGCCTAAAGAGGAGTTGAAGTTGCCCTCTTGCATCGTTAGGATATCGCTTGCGGCTTGATCTACCCTTTTGGTAAATGGTTTAAGCGTAGCATAAGCGCCTACAAAGATGGTGCCAAAGAGGAGTGAGGCTACAAGGAGTGCTTTGATGATCGATCGAAAACGAAGCAAAGCAAGCACAAAGAGCCCAAGCAAAAAGGCTACTTGTCCCGTGCGGCCGTTGGTGATAAAGAGATTGCCGGTGACGGTGAGAAAAAAAAGAGCATAAAAGAGCCGCTCCTTTAGGCTATAGGATGTGCTAAAGAGGCGATAGAGTAAGATAGCGCCGCTAAAGGCTAAAAAGATGCTATAGTCAATATGCATCATAAAAGGAGAGGGCTCTTTGGGTGTAGCATCGTTTATCTGCCACCAGCCAAAGAAGATGCCGTAGGTGAGTATCTCGCTAACAAGCATACCGACTAAAAACAAAGAGAGGAGCTTTTGGGTGTGGCGTGGATGTAGTGAAGTAGCAATAACTACAAGCACAAACATATATCCGACAAAGCGCAAAGGGCGTATAGCATCTTGTAGGTTTTGGCTCCAAAGCAGTGAAAGTAGCAAAAAGAGCAAAAAGAGTAAAAAATACCCAAGTGCTTTGCTTGATCTTATGCGCTCTAGCTTTTTAGCAAAGCCCCCCTCTAGCACCCAAATAAGTAAGAAAAG
>JALWOO010000514.1 GCA_027083485.1 Amylibacter sp.
CGCGGGGAACGGATCGTGATTGCGGGGCCTTCCGGGTCCGGTAAATCGACCCTGATCCGTTGCATCAACGCACTGGAAGAACACCAGCAGGGCCAGATTATTGTGGATGGAACCGAATTGACTTCGGATCTGAAAAACATCGACAAAATCCGGCGCGAAGTAGGCATGTGCTTTCAGCACTTCAACCTGTTTCCACACCTGACCATTCTGGAAAACTGTACACTTGCTCCGATCTGGGTGCGTAAAACACCCAAGAAAGAAGCCGAGGAAATCGCCATGCATTTCCTGGAAAAAGTGAAAATTCCGGAGCAGGCCGATAAATACCCCGGTCAGCTTTCCGGTGGTCAGCAACAGCGTGTGGCGATTGCCCGTTCGCTGTGTATGAAGCCACGTATCATGTTGTTTGACGAACCGACTTCGGCGCTCGACCCCGAGATGATCAAAGAGGTTCTGGATACCATGGTGGAACTGGCCGATGACGGCATGACCATGCTTTGTGTGACCCACGAGATGGGCTTTGCCCGTCAGGTGGCACACCGGGTGATCTTTATGGATCAGGGCCAGATTGTGGAGCAGAACGAACCGGAAGAGTTCTTCAACAACCCGCAATCGGAACGCACAAAGCTGTTCCTGAGCCAGATTTTGGGTCACTAGAGCTTTCTGCTCCAGTCATAATCCCACAGTTTCTTTTAAAAGCCCGCCTTTTGGTGGGCTTTTATTTTGCTGGTAATTTGATTTAGGTCATTGATTTGATCAAATTAAGTCAATACGCTTCAGGTGTAGGGTGGCTTTGAGCCGTACCTGAAATAGCCAAAGCCGCCGAAAATCTTACGGAGGCAATAGTATGACTGACTTTATTATCACGAACAAAGGCACCGTTCATGGTGGGGCCGGTGACGATCGATTAATTGTAACCAATACCATTATGGGAAGCGATGTGTGGCTTGCCCCATTAACAGAGGAGGGTGGCGGCAGTTATTCCGGATTTTTCAACGGGCTTGGTCTCAATGATGTAACCTTCTCCGGTATCGAACATTTTACCTTTACCGATCTGGGGGCGGGGGATGACTCGCTGAACACCGGCGACGGGCAGGATGTTTTGAACGGTGGCGGCGGGAATGATTACCTGAACAGCGGCGGGGGCATTGACGTTGTCGATGGCGGTAACGGCACTGACATCTGGGCTGCGGATAAATCTTTTGCCACTACGGCGATAACAATTGACCTGAACCAGACGGTCTCCAGCTATCTGGGCACGGGATCGGTGACAAATATCGAAGCCTTAAGGTTAACCACCGGTTCGGGAAATGACCAGATCACGGGGTCCAGTTCGGTTCGGGAGCGGGATATTATTGATACCGGTGCCGGAAATGACATTATTACCTTGTGGTCTGGCGGGGATGATAGTGTTGATGGAGGATCCGGTGATGATCGACTGATTTTGACCAATACGATTATGGGGGCCGATGTATGGCTGTCCCCTTTAACAGATGACGGCGGTGGCAGTTATTCCGGATTTTTCAACGGTCTAGGCACCAACGATATAACGTTCTCCGGCATCGAACATATTACGTTCACCGATCTGGGGGCGGGGGATGACTCGCTGAACACCGGCGACGGGCAGGATGTTTTGAACGGTGGCGGCGGGAATGATTACCTGAACAGCGGCGCAGGCATTGATAGTGTCGATGGCGGTAGCGGCAATGATATTTGGGCTGCGGATAAATCATTTGCCACGGCGGCCATTTCGATTGACCTGAACCAGACGTCGTCCAGCTATCTGGGTACGGGGTCGGTAACAAATATCGAAGCTCTTAGGTTAACCACCGGTTCGGGGAATGACCAGATCACAGGCTCGAGTTCGGTTTCAATGCGGGATGTCATTGATACCGGTGCCGGAAATGACATTATTTCCTTGTGGACCGGCGGGGACGATGTGGTTGATGGCGGCAGCGGGACCGACCGTTTGGTTTTCGTCAATACCATCGTGGATGAAGGTGTGTGGTTGCAGCCCCTTACAGATGATGGCGGTGGCAGTTACTCCGGTTTTTTCAACGGGCTTGGTCTCAATGATATTTCCTTCTCCGGGATAGAGAACATCTCCTATACCAATCTGGGGCACGGGGCGGATTCGATCCACACCGGTGACGGGCAGGATATATTAAACGGTGGTGACGGGAATGATTATCTGAACAGTGGCGGGGGTATTGATACTGTCGATGGCGGTGGCGGGAATGACACCTGGGCAGCAGATAAATCATTCGCGACCAAAGGTTTGACAATCAACCTCAATCACGCATCTTCCACCTATTTGACCACCGGGCATGTTACGAATATTGAGGGGTTGCAACTGAAAACCGGATCGGGAAATGACAGGATCACCGGCTCAAAATCGGTTTCAATGCTCGACATAATAGACACCGGTACCGGGAATGATGTCATCAGACTATGGGGCGGCGGGAGTGATTCCGTGGCCGGCGGTCTTGGAAATGACAGGTTGGTTCTGACGTATGACATAGATACCAGCGGTGTATGGTTGAGCCCGTTAACACAAGACGCAAACGGGGGCTATTCAGGGTTCTTCAACGGGCTTGGATTGAATGATTTGAGCTTTTCCGGGATTGAACACCTGACATTCATCGACAAAGCCGGCGGGAACGATTCACTTAACACCGGCGACGGTCAGGACATTTTGAATGGCGGCGGTGGTGACGATTACCTCAATAGCGGTGGCGGCATTGACAAGGTGTTCGGTGGCCTTGGTGTGGATATCTGGGAGGCGGATAAATCCTTCGCGACAACGGCGATCAACATCAACCTGAACAAGGCAGCCTCGCATTATTTGGGCAGCGGTGTCGTTCGGGGAATCGAGGGAATACGTCTGGAAACCGGCAGCGGCAAAGACCACATTACCGGACATAAAACCGCGGTTGTACGGGATATTATCGCCGCCGGTGGCGGCAATGATGTGGTTAACCTTTGGCTCAAAGGAGACGACAGCGTCGATGGCGGTGCCGGTGTGGACCGGTTGAATGTGACGGTGACAGGAACATCAAGCGGCGTCTGGCTGCGCAATTTGGCCAAGGATGATGCTGGCGGTTTCAAAGGCACCTTTAACGGCACTGGCAGCAACGATATCACCTTTGGCCAGATGGAGAGCTTCTCTTTTGTTGATCGGGCAGGCGGGGACGATATTATTATCACCGGCCGCGGGCGTGACCTGCTGAAGGGCGGGGACGGCAATGATATGCTGGCCGGAGCCAGTGGCAATGACCGTTTGTTCGGACAAGCAGGCAATGATACGCTGAAAGGCGGGTTCGGCTTTGACCGGCTGTTTGGCGGTGCCGGAGATGACACGTTGATTGGCTCCAAAGGCAAGGATGTATTCTTTGGCGGGCTGGACGATGATGTCATGACCGGCGGGCTTCACGCGGATGTATTTGTCTACAACGGCGCTCTGGATGAAGGCCTTGATACCATCACCGATTTCAAGAACGGCGTTGATCTGATCCGTGTGCGTAACGAAAGCTTCAATGATTTGAGCATCGATTCTGTAAATGGCGGAGCAGATACGCAAATCACCTTTGTCAGCGGAACCGTGATTACGCTGGAAGGGGTGGCTGCCTCGACAATTCATGCGAATGACTTTGACATCGTTTAGGCATGTTTTGCCCCTGCGCGTCAGGAATGCGAGCGCGCAGGGGAGATTTACTCTGTTCAAACAGGCGGCTGCGCTCAAATGCACATTGCTTCCTGAGGTCTGACGTGTAAATATCAAAACCTGAATATGTATTTGTAGAAAAACGCCTGTCTTTGGGAGGGATTTATGGCTGATATCGTAATACTTGGTGCAGGAATCGGCGGCGTGCCGATGGCCTATGAAATGAAGGAATCTGCGCGCAAGCAGGATACCGTGACCGTCATTTCAAACAATCCGTATTTTCAGTTCACCCCGTCCAATCCATGGGCTGCGGTTGGTTGGCGTTCCAAAAAGGACCTGACCATTGATCTGGAACCGGTGATGCGCAAAAAAGGCATCAAATTTATCTGTGACGCTTGCGTCAAGGTGGATCCGGAAAACAACAAGGTTGTTCTGGAAAGCGGTGCAGAGGTTTCCTATGACCACCTGATTCTGGCCACTGGCCCTGAGCTGGCCTTTGATGAAATCGAAGGCCTTGGCCCTGATGGTTTCACACAATCCATCTGTAACATCGATCATTCGATCTGCTCACAGGATTCGTGGGAAAATTTCTGCGCCAATCCCGGCCCGATCGTTGTCGGTGCTGTTCAAGGCGCGTCTTGCTATGGTCCGGCCTATGAATTTGCCATGACCATGGACACCGATCTGCGCCGCCGCAAAATTCGCGACAAGGTGCCGATCACCTTTGTGACAGCAGAGCCCTATGTGGGCCATCTGGGTCTGGGCGGTGTTGGCGATACCAAAGGCATGCTCGAAAGCGAAATGCGCAACCGTCATATCCGCTGGATCACCAATGCCAAGGTGAACAAGGTCGAAGATGGCAAAATGCATGTCAGCGAGATCGGTAAAGACGGCGAATCCGTTGAAGATCACGAGCTGGATTTCAACTATTCCATGATGCTGCCGGCTTTCCGCGGCATTCCGGCGCTGATGGGGCTGGAAGGGCTGGTAAACCCGCGCGGATTTGTGATCGTTGACAAGCACCAGAAAAACCCGAAATACCCGAATGTCTGGGGTGTGGGTGTTTGCATCGCGATTGCACCGCTGGAAGCAACCAACGTGCCTGTGGGCGTGCCGAAAACCGGTTACATGATTGAATCCATGGTAACCGCCACGGCCCATAACATCGGCGCAATCCTGCGCGGCAAGGAACCCGAAGAAGAAGGCACATGGACAGCCTTCTGTCTGGCCGATTTCGGGGATGGGGGCGTTGCCTTTATCGCCGCTCCGCAAAATCCGCCGCGCAACACCAACTGGGCTTCGCAGGG
>JALWOO010000515.1 GCA_027083485.1 Amylibacter sp.
CCCCTCTGCTGCCAGCTGTTCCAGAATGTCATAAGCCCCCATGGCGCGGTGCTGCATCAGCAGGATTTCCAGCACCCGCCGGCGGATTTTGGTGAAGTGCAGCTTTTGGGCCGCGCAATGATCCTGTGCCGCCTGCAAGGCCTGCGTGATACAGGCGGAATGGTCGTGGGTGTCAAAACCTGTGTTGGGCATGGGGAAATCCGCGCATGTTTCTTGATATGTTATAACATATCGTTTAATACCGATTCTCCATAGTTTACACAAGGGCCGGTCATGCAAAAAATTCTCTATAGTCTTGTCACGGTTTTGTTCGGGGTCTTGCCGTTGCGGGCAGCGCCCTTGCAAATTGTCACCGATATTGCGCCGGTTCAGGCGCTTGTGTCTGCGGTCACGGGGGATCGTGCGGCGGTGTCGGTGCTGGTCGGGCCGGCGGATTCGCCCCATGATTTTGCCCTGCGCCCCAGTCAGGCACGCGGCTTGCAACAGGCGGATGTGGTGTTCTGGGTGGGACCGGAACTGACCCATTGGCTGGAAAAATCCCTGTCAAATCTGGGCGGGGGTGCCCCTCGCGTGGCTTTGGCGCAGGTGGCGGGCACGCGGCGTTTGCCGATGCGGGGGCAGGCGGGAGCGGTGGATCCGCATTTCTGGCTGGACCCGCAAAACGCCACGCTGTGGCTGTCTGAAATCGCGCGGGTGCTGGCGGGGATTGATCCGCAAAACGCGGCCTATTACCGGAAAAATGCCAAGGTTGAAGGGTTCCGCATTGCGGCGCTGGAAACCGGAAGCGCGCAAAAACTGGCAGCCCTTGCCGGGCGGCCCTATCTGGTGTTTCACGATTCCTATCAATATCTGGAAGCCCGTTTCGGCCTGTCCCCGCTGGGCGCTGTTACCTCGGGTGAAGGCATCCCCCCGAGCGCCTCTGCCCTTGTTAGGGTTCGGGCCAAACTGCGTGACGCCGATGTGGCTTGCCTGCTGTACGAGCCTGACGCAAACCGGCACCTGATTGACGCCGTTACAGAAGGCGCGCCGGTGAAACGGGTGGTGCTTGACCCGCTGGGCAACGGTGTGGCGGGGGGCTATACGGGGCTTTTGCGGTATTGGGTGGACGGGTTTGTGCGCTGTCTGGCAGAATAAAAAGTCGGGTGCATTTGGCTTTCTTTTTTGTTAACAACGGGAAACGGGTTTTCAGGGACGTAAGTTTTTTGCCAAAACACATACCAATTCTTGCAAAGGATCGCCTGTGAATTATCAGACGGGACAGCTGGTCAAGGGGCGCTATTCGGCGCGGATTACCGGCGCGATGGAGGATATCATTGCGGCGCAGGAATTCCGCTCGGCGCATTTTGGCGGGCCGGAGCAGGGGCTGGACGGGGACCGTTTTGACAATCTTTGCCGCCATGTGCTGGTGGAGGATTTGCAAACCGGCCGCATCGTGGCCTGTTACCGGTTTTTGCATTTGCCAGACGGGCAGGCGCTGGAAACCTCCTATGCGGCGCAGTTTTACGATTTGAAACGCTTGCAGACCTATCCGGATCCGATGCTGGAAATCGGGCGGTTCTGTATTGACAGGGGGCTGAATGATCCGGATGTTTTGCGGATTTGCTGGGCATTGCTTACGCGTTTTGTGGATCAATACGGCATTGGCCTGATGTTTGGCTGTACGTCGTTTTCGGGCACGCAAATGGCCCCCTATCGCGCCGGTTTTGCCCTGTTGAAACATCGTTATCTGGCACCCGAGCGCTGGCGGCCAATGCCCCGCGCCGCAGAGGTGATAAACTATGCCGTTGATTTGGCGGATGAAAAGCCGGATTTGAAACAGGCCAATGCCTGCCTGCCATCCCTGTTGCGCAGTTATCTGGCCATGGGGGGCTGGGTGTCGGATCATGCGGTGGTGGATCGTCAGCTGGGCACGCTGCATGTGTTTACCGGCGTTGAAATCGCAGCAATTCCTGCCGCGCGCAAACGGTTTTTACGGGCCGATGCGGCGTAGGACCAGCGCCGAAATGCGTGGCCCGCGCGGGGTTTCGTAATAATCCTTGCGGATGCCGCATTGCGCGTATCCCGCCCGTGAATAGAGTGCGATTGCGGCGGTGTTGTCGTTGGCTACTTCCAAAAAGAAATCGGTTGCGCCAAGGGCGGTTGCCTGCGCGTGAAAATCCGCCAACAATTCCGCGCCGATGCCTTGGGCGCGATAATTGGGCAGCACGGCGATGGTCAGCAGTTCGGCCTCGGGTCCGGCAATCCGGCCAAGGGCAAAGCCCTGTGGTCGGGCGCAGAGGAAGACATGTTCGCTGGCCAGCAAATCCGCAAATTCCGGCTCACTCCACGGGCGCGGGGTGGTGAAGCAGGCGGCGTGGATTTCGGCGCAGCGTTTGGGGGTCATGGCAAAAGAGCGGGGGGCTGTTCGGTGGGCAGTGCGGCGTTGGGCGCGCGCAGATAGAGCGGTGCCGGACGGTCGGTGGTGCTGGTAAAACGCTGCGCGGTCAGGCGGGCGATGGCCTCTACCGGACGGGCGGGAATATGCGGGCTGTCGGCAAAGGGCAGCGGAGCAATCGCGTTGATTTGCCGCCCGTTCAGGGGCAGGGCGTCGGCTGTGCAAATATCGGGTTTGCCGCTGATGAGGCCATCGTCAAAGGCCTGCACAAAGAAGCGCTCGCGCCGCGCGTCCAGAATGGACAGACTGGGGCCAGAGGTGCCAAAGGCAAGGGCCTCGAGCATGGAAACCCCCACTGCCGGAATTTTCAGCGACAGGGCCAGCCCGCGCGCCGAGGCAACGCCAATGCGCACGCCGGTGAAATTCCCCGGTCCTGTGCAAACGCCGACGGCGCTCAGGTCAGGCCAGTTTTGACCCGCCTCCGTTAGCAATTCTTCAAGCAGGGGAAACAGGCGTTCGACCTGACCTTTGGCCATGTTTTCATGGCGCGCAGCCAGAACCGTATTGCCGCAAAGCAAAAGGGCCGCGCAATGCGCGGCCGATGTGTCAAACGCCAGTATAAGGGGTTTAGACGCCAACGGGGCGCACCTCTGTTACTTCCGGAATATAGTGGCGCAGCAGGTTTTCGATACCCATTTTCAGGGTGATGGTCGAAGACGGACACCCGGCGCAAGCGCCCTGCATGTGCAGGTAAACTACGCCGTTATCAAAGCCGTGAAAGGTGATGTCGCCGCCATCCTGTGCTACCGCAGGGCGCACACGGGTATCAAGTAAGTCCTTGATCTGGTTGACGATTTCACTGTTTTCGCCCTCGTGGGCCATATGGCCACCAGAGGTTTTATCCTCGCCCATGACGCTATCGCCGGATTGGTAATGCTCCATGATCGCGCCGAGAATGGCCGGTTTGATGTGGTTCCAGTCGGTTTCGTCGCTTTTGGTAACGGTCACGAAATCAGGGCCGAAAAACACGCCGGTGACGCCGGAAACGCCAAATATCCGCGCCGCAAGCGGGGATTCAGCGCCTGCATCGGGGTTCGGGAAATCGGCGGTGCCGGAGGGCAAAACGGTTTCGCCCGGCAGGAATTTCAGGGTTGCGGGGTTCGGGGTCGATTCAGTCTGGATGAACATATAGGTGATCCTTTTAGTTGGGTATGGATATGCCGCCATTCCCCCGGTTTGTCAACACTTGGAACGATTCTAAAGAGTCGCGGTGATCTGGCGGAACACCTCTATGTTCAGCTGGTTCACGGCCCCTTCGCCCTCTTTGAAATTGGTGTCCGCACTGTTGATGGCGATCACCACTTCGGCGCGGGTGTTGACATAGATATACTGGCCATAAACGCCGATGGCGTAGAATTCGCCTTCCTCGGCACGCGGGGGCACCCACCATTGATAGCCATAGCGCAAATCCGCATCCGGTGTGCCGGCCAGTTCGGGCAGGGGCGGCGGGGCGCTGGCGGCGGTGGATTCGGCGATCCAGTCGGCAGACACGATCTGACGCCCGTCGATCTGTCCGCCTTGGGCAAACAGCAGCCCGATGCGGGCATAATCGCGGGTGGTCATGTTCAGCCCGCCCAGCACAAAGGGTTCGTTCAGGCTGTCGGTGATGAAATACGGGGCTTTTTCCAGCCCGAGCGGATCAAAGATCAGCTCGCGCACCAGTTCGGCGGTGCCTTTGCCGGAAACCGCGCGCGCCACCATGCCCAGCACATGGGTGTCAATGGACACATAGTGGTTGTACTGGCCCGGCGTGTATTCCTGCTCTGTCATATCGGCGGCGAATTGATCCATGGAGCCGCCCACCGCCAGCACCCGCCCCATGCGGTTGATGTCGGAATGGTAATCCAGATAATCCTCGTTGAACTTCACCCCGCTGGCCATGTTCAGCACATTGCGCAGGGTGGCATTGGCATAGGCGCTGTTTTCGAGCATCGGTACGATATCCCCGATGCGGGTGGCCAGATGCGGCAGCTTGCCCTGATCAAACAGCACGCCAAGGGTGGCGGAGAGGATGCTTTTGCTCATGGACCATGAAATCCGCAGATCATCGGGACCGGTGCCGCGCAGGTATTCTTCGTGTACGATCTGGCCGGATTTCAGCACCACCATGGCGCAAACCGCGCGTTCCTGTTGCCACTGTTGCAGGCTGAAATCGCGCCCCTTGTGGTGGAACTGCTGCGCAATGGCGCGCGGCGCGGCGGGCAGCGGGGCCGGATTGCCGGTGTTGACGGGAATATCTGTGTGAAAGAACAAATCCCGCATGTGGGTGAAATTATGCACGATTTTGCCGTCATCGAACATGCTGTCCACATCCATCAGACGTTTGATCCCCGCAAAATCGCCGCGAGACAGCAAGCCGCCCAGAATGCGGACCTTGTCACCCAGTTCCTTGAAATCCATGTGCCATCCCTTTTTTCGGGAGAGTTTGGTTAATGGCTCCGGTTTGTCAACCGACCCCGCGCCAATTGACCCAACGTCCATGGAAATCGGCGCGGCCCAGATTGTATTTTTGCCCGCCGGGCCAGATTTGCGC